>JACPBU010000006.1 GCA_016180165.1 Candidatus Woesearchaeota archaeon
GCTTTAGCCTGAACAATAGTGATTTCCAGACGGTAAGGGAAGGGATGGATGGCATCTCTTTCTTTATTGAAAAGGAGCTATGTTCTAATGGAAAGTGTAGTTAAGCATTATTGTGCATGCTCAGAAATGTCCCCTTTCTGGCCTATTTTTGTTTTTCGCTCTTTCGTGGCTTCGAACTATTCCACTTTGCTACTTTATCATCAAAATCATGCAATAGATCGAATACTCCGGGATAAGTCTGCTTTAGCTGCCTCCTGGTATCTATATGCAAATAAAATGCGGAAATTGCATGAGCAGTCAATTCAACCCTGTGCTCAATATCAGTCATGTCTGGTTGTCTATTATCTGTCCTCTCCAGAGAGGCAGAAACCATCTCGTCGGTGTCATGGATCATCTTCCCCAAAAGCTTCTCACCTGCTGCATAATCGATAAGATGGCTTACTTCATGAAGTGAAGTCCACCTTAAGGATTCTTGTAGATAGCTGTCGCCAATACCAACAAATGCTGTCTTGGATATGTCGACGTACCACCCTCCGAGATCATCGTTTACTATTGGCCTTCCGTCTGGATGAAATTTATTCCGCCAACCACATCCAGCCAGGGCGTCCTTATTGCTTTCAAATCCTGGGAAATCTGACATGACCCCATCATAAAAAACTACCTTTCCGCCAATATAGCAGATAAATCGAAGAAGAGCGTCGGGCAATCTTGCGATCAATCCCCTGTTCATATCGACTTTTATACGGTCAGGGTTTCCCTTAAAAACATACTTCACAGGAAACTTAAATTGATTATAGGTTATAGGAAATCCGGATTTTGATGCATTTGGCATCAAAAAATCGCTCTTAATGACCCTGCTGCCTTCAGGAAACCGACAACTCTCATCGTCGAGAAAGTCTTTACAATCTTTTTCGATTTGGGCATAACTGCCTAAGTACCCCCCTTGATAGAATAAAGTTTTGGCAAAATCAAACCTTCCCATTGCTATCGACTGTTTTGCCGCATCATAATAGTCCCCATTATCGGCCAGGGGAAAACCGCCATTAATTCTGGGCATTTCTCTCAGCAACCAGCCATCCCTCGTCTTGTTGGAATCCAGCCACATATTGCACAAAAAGTTACATTTCTTTTTAAACCTTTTCATATTTCACTATTACTAAGTAGGCAATTTATTGCTGTCACAGGCTAATTTGCTCTGTTGCACAAATGTGGGCTGCTAAGGAAAAATTCCCCGGCGGGCCATAGGCTCCGTTCAAAATCTCGCATTCGCTCGGGTTAGCAGCTTAAAAATCTTCCGTCCTTTGAGGGATGGCCGACATCCCCCGTCTGGGGCAACCCCCCTGTCGGCTGAATTTTCTCACCAATTGATTTTTACTTTAAGCTGCTAACCTATATTTTGAACGGAGCCGCGGGCCATAGAAAAATATTTAAACGATGCTTCTCAGGAAAGCCCATGGCAGTTGAGCTTTTATCTCCGGCAACTGAGCGCGTCGTCTTTGGCATACTCGTTGCTGCGCTCCTTTCTCAGGGGATAAAATTCCTCAGGCTCTACATCACCAACAGGAAGAATATACACCTGTGGGACCTGTTTGTTACCGGGGGATTTCCCAGCACCCATACGGCGCTTATCAGCTCGCTTGCGACAGCCGTTTTTATTGACGAGGGATCAAGCAACCTGTTCATCCACACGATCGTCCTTTCCATCATTATCATCACCGATGCCCTTGGAGTCAGGAGGACATCAGGCGAAGAGGGGAAGGCAATAAACAAAATAATCAAGCTCCAGAACCTCAAGCTCACCAAAGTCCATTATGCAACCGGCCATACTCCCGTCGAAGTCCTTGGAGGCTTGGCCATCGGCATCCTCTCTTCGCTGGTTGCATCTGCTATCTTTTAGCGGCAGATTCCACGACAAGCCTTTACACAAGGCATCATTAATCCATAATCTTGCTTATCTTTCTTATCTTTCTTATCTTTCTTATTGGCTATTAATATTATCAACTATTAATATTATCAACCATTATATTATCAACTATTAATATTATCAACTATTAATATTATCAACTATTAATTTTATCAGCAATATTTCTTATCAGCTGTATCGCCTTTTCCTTAGGCATCGTTGTCCTTATCCCTGTCGGGCTGAAATGTGTCCTTGCGGCAGGATGGCCCCTCTTGATGAGCTCCCTGATAATGGCATCCATCTGGGGGACGGACCTCTGCCTGCCACGCTCCATTGACTGGTGGGTTTCAATAAACCCGCTTGCGGGAACCTTGCTTTCTCCGAGAATAATGCCCAAGAGCTTTCCGGCCTCTTCGTCTTTATTCAGGCTGCACATCTTCTTCACCAGATTGCTGTCCCACAGCTTTCCTCTCCATAAAGGGCCTCCCGCACCCATCATGCCGTGCTGCTTCAGAACTTCATCAACTCTTTCTTTCCCTTTGGTGCAAGAGAAGAATATCCTCATATAATGCTCTTTGGCATAAGAAAACACAGGAAGCAGGGCTTTTTCATACTGCGCTCCGATAAGCTGGGCCTTCCTGATAAGGATCCTGATTCCGATTTCGTGCTTCAGCTCATTCCTTAACGGCGCTGCCCAATATTTCCTTAGGCATGCTTTCGGCGATGTGCCTGCCAGTGCAGCAGTATCGGTGGCAGTGGCCGCAAGGATGCCTTCTCTCGATAACCGTCTCACAGCAGCATCCAGAAATGGGTTTGGAGTCCCAAAAGGATCGATGTCAATATAATCAAATCCAAACGAGCTGAGAAGAAATAGATTTGCATCCATCTTTGAAATTTTTATTTTTTTGCTTTTAAGCGATATTTTATTCATGCTGAGGTTTTCCCTGATTGCCTTGAAAGAACGCGCATCATAGTCGTTTATCGCAAGAAGCCTTACCTTTTCTTTGGGCAATTCCTTGAGGAAACGTATGCTTCTGATTCCGGAGCCTGCCAGGGGGTCTGCTATCCTCATCCCTTTTTGGGGGATTGCCCTGAGCAGCAGCACCGAAATGTCCCGGTTAAGCTTCATCACGGGATTGTAGAATACCGGCATTGATCTGGTGACGATATGTGGCAATTTATTTCCAATAACCGATTTCCCCTCAAAAACAATATAGCTCATAAGAAACCGAGAGAAGGGTTATATAAAAAGATATTCAAAAAAGTATGTGCATAGCGCCATAAGGTCAAAATTCAATCTAACAAAAATAATCGGCGAGCGTTACGGGGGGTGTCCCTTACGGGGGCGTAGCTCTTCCCTATAACACTCAAGAATTTTGAAGCCTCCGAACGAAGTGAGCGAGGCACAAGAAATTTCGATGAATTTCTCAGTGGTGCTATGCACATACCAAAAAACTAGATAATCCTCACCATCACATGCTGCGTATCCCTGAACTTGTCATTGCTTGCGGTAACCTTGGCGAGATATTCCCCTTCAGGAAGGCCATAAGGCGCCCTGATATTGACCATGGCAGTATTGCTGTCCCTTCTGCTGACATCGAATGGCATGGAAGTATATTGCAGCCCAAGATCATAGATGATAAGCTTGACAGAGACATCCTCCAGGTTCCTTGCCTGGGTGTTTCTGACGGTAAAGAATGCTTCCCTGAATTCACCCTGCACCAAAGGCTCATCGATGATGTATCTCCCCAATGAATGGATGTTGACAAAGCTGAAGAGCATGAGGCTGAGCAAAAAAGAAATTCCAAAAGCGCATTTTCCAAAATTGCCTTTTCCAGGAATGATTTCTCCGAAAGTCCCTTTGTTCATGGCGCAAATCCCCCAAATGATTTTCTCCCGAAGATGATTAGCTGCAGGGGCTATATAAACTTTTATTTACTCTATTATACCCATTAGAGGAGATAGATAAGTAATCCGGGGATGGTGATAAAAAAATGATTGCTGTTGGCTTTAATATTCGGATGATATTTGTTAAAGTCCGCCATTATAGGTAGGGACGTCCCCCTGCGGAAATTAAGGTCCCCGCCTATAGGTTTAAAAAGCAGGCTGATTTTTTAACCAATAATTGGAAAGAAGAAGGCAAAAGGAAAAAAGAAGGCAAAAGGAAAAAAGACAGGGTTTGCTTATCTTGACAATAAAGGAAATGGAGCTTATCGCGCTCGGTGAAGACTATGGCAATCCGCAGCCCCCTTTGTGTTGTATTGGCCCATGTGGACCATGGGAAGACATCTATTCTCGACCAGATTAGAGGCAGCTCTGTCGCAGCAAGGGAAGCGGGCGGCATCACTCAGGCCATTGGTGCGTCAATGATCCCCCTGGAAACGATCAGGAGCCGCTGCGGCAGGCTCCTGGACAAGATGAATATATCGTTCACTATCCCCGGCCTGCTTTTCATCGACACGCCAGGGCATGCGAGCTTCACCAGCCTGAGAAAAAGAGGGGGCAATCTTGCTGATATCGCAATCCTTGTTGTGGACATCAACGAAGGGTTTATGCCGCAGACGATTGAAAGCCTGGAGATCCTGAAGGGCTTCAGGACGCCGTTTATTGTCGCTGCAAACAAGATTGACCTGATACCGGGATGGAGCTCGCATCCTGAAGGGACATTGATGGCGGGCATTGCCAGGCAGCCCACGAGGGTTATTGAGGAATTTGAGAAAAGGCTGTATGGAGTCGTCGGAAAGCTTTCTGAGATCGGATTTGATGCTGACCGCTTTGACAGGATAGATGATTTCACCAAAAAAGTTGCAGTCATTCCGACATCAGCAAGAAGCGGGGAGGGCATCCCCGAGCTGATGATGACAGTTGCAGGGCTTGCCCAGCGTTTCCTCGAAAAGAAGCTGCAGGTCAGCATCGGCCTTTCAGGCAAGGGCACAATCCTTGAGGTCAAGGAAGAGAAGGGGCTGGGGACGTGCCTCGATGTCATCCTCTATGACGGAAGCCTGCTCATCGGCGACACGCTGGTCGTCGGTTCCCTTGGCGAGCCATTGGTTGCAAAAATCAAGGGCTTGTTTGTGCCTGATCCTTTGGCGGAGATGAGAGACAAAAAAAGCAGGTTCAGGGCAGTGAGGCAGGTTACCGCTGCAACAGGGGTCAAGATCTCAGCCACTGGCTTGCAAAATCCGCTTGCCGGCATGCCTGTCCGTGCCTGCGCTGAGGATGAGCTTGATGAGGTCAGGGAGGAATTGAGGGAAGAGATTGCTGAAGTCCTGATAGACACCGCCAACGAGGGTATCATCATCAAGGCAGAAAGCATAGGCTCATTGGAGGCGCTTGAGGTAAGCCTGAAGGAAAAAGGCATTCCGCTCAAAAAAGCATCGGTCGGCGCCATCACCAGGAAGGACATCATAGACGCAGAAGCAAATCTTGAGAAAGATCCCTTGCATGCAGTCATCCTTGGGTTCAATGTTGCCGATGAATCGGGAGGTGGCGGCAGGGCAAAGGTCATCGCCAACAACGTGATCTACCGCCTATTGGAGGATTTTGACAGGTGGGCAGCTGAAAAAAAGGAGAGCATGGAGCAGGAAAAGCTTGCCGGGATATCCAGGCCGTTTAAATTCCAGCTGCTGAGGGGCTATATTTTCAGGCAGAACAATCCCGCAGTTGTCGGCTGCGAAGTGATTGCAGGGAGCATGAAATCGGGGGAAAGGGTGATGAGCCAAAAAGGAGACGAGCTGACTGCAATCAGGAGCATGCAGATGGAGCAGGAAAGCGTCGAGAAAGCCGAAAAAGGGCATCATGTCGCTGTTGCGATGGATGGTGTTACTGTGGGAAGGCAGATATGCGAAGGAGATATCTTATATTCTGCTGTGCCCGAAGGGGATTTCAAGAAGCTCAGGGAGCTGAAGGGGATGCTTTCCGCCGATGAGGTTGGAGTGCTCAAAGAGATCGCAGAGATCAGGCGCAAAAAAAATCCATTGTGGGGCGTGTGATGCAGCAGATAGCCCGGATGGCTTCGATGGACAGGAAGGCCCGGAAGGAATATTTCAGGCTTCTGGATAAGCAGTTTGGGTTCCATGAAAAAATTGATTGCCTCCTGTATATCAGCGAAAAGAGCAAGGTCTACCTTGCTGGCAGGGAAATTGCCTCCATCCCTCTTGATGCTCTCAGGACAAATGTCATCGGCCTGTACGTCGCCGAAGTCGGCAACGGAGAGCTCCGCCTCTCCATCGAAGGCAGCCAGATGTTCGGCCCGAAGTCCTCCAGGAATATTCTTGAGATTAGCCCTGGAGACGCGCGAAGGTGGATGAAGGGTGAGGACATCGAGATCCCGCCGGATAAAAATGGGTTTGTGCTGGTGAAGTCGGGCGATGATTTCTTTGGCACCGGAAAGGCGAAGCAGGGCACGCTGCTGAACTTCATCCCCAAAGCAAGAAGGCTGAATGTTGCTGATTGAACTTATCGGAACCCCCTATTTCATTAATTCCCCTATATGACTTGCCATTTTGATGTTATAACTTAACAGTAGTATATAAATATTTTGGTTTTGTTTGCCCTTGCGGAGTACAAAAAACATAAGTGTTTTTTTGTATTACAAGCGACCAACTAACACTCGATTATTTTTGTTCGCGGGTATAGGTGATCAATTCTCTGAAAATATTAACCTAAACCGCAGTTATCGAGATAGTTATCTCCTGTCCCGGCTCTTTGATCTTCTCAATTAGCTCCCTCTTGAGATGCATCGCTCCTTTCGTCGCATCCACCCCCAATGTCCTTGGAGATAAAAATCTCCCCATCCTGATAACCATCTCCTTTTCATCGCAGAAATCCATGTTAAGGAGGAAAAAAACAGAATCCGACTCATCGCCGACAGAGATAATGGCCTTTGCCTTTTCGATATGATGCTCTTTGCAATAATGGATGAATGCTTTGGCCTTTGCACTATCAAAATCAGCATTGGTGCCGATGATGCAGTCAGCCTCAATTCCCATATGCATGTCTTTGGTGAACTCCAGAGTAGTCTTGTGCCTGCCTGTGACGTTGGGATGCCCGAAGGCGTGGAAGGTTAAGCGCATGTGGGAGTTTTTAGCGTTACGCTTTAGGTGGCATTTGGCGCAGTTCCCAAAAAAAGAGGGATGCGGATGCCTAGCGGGATAGGCAGCTTGAATTTCGATTCTTCCTGCCCATTTTATTCTTTGCGGAACAGCCTGAAAAATTCTTCAGCAAACTCCTTTGCTATCCTCCGGTCATGCAGGATGGCTATATTCTCGTCATTCTTGCTGTCAGCGCTTTTCGTCGGATTGAACGAACCTGTTATCACCGTCTCATTATCTATGATAAAAACCTTGTGGTGCATCGTTTTCCTGAATGCGTCTTTTTTGACATCCATCCCGAAGCCAAGAAGGCGTTGGAACTGGGAGGTTTTCTGGGAAGCCTGCCTGTTGTCAAGCAGCCCCTTGATGTCCACATCATCCCTGCGCAGCAATGCATCTGCGATGCCTTCGTGAGTAAAGGTGAATATCAGGAAATAGATGCTCCTCCTTGCTTTGGATATCTGCTCAATGGTCTTCATTGCGCAGTCGTCTTCAGGGCAGAAATAATTCTCATAAAGCTTGCCGTTGAGCATCACTTTTGGAAACCTTACCGGTTCACCTTTGCCAAAATCGCCATTCCAGATCTCCTGAAATTCATCCTCAAAATTGGCCGCGAGGCTTTTGGAATGGAACAAAATCACGTTGTTGAGGTTACCCTCTTCACTTACCGTCGGATTAAAGGAACCAGTCAGCACGAGATAGCCGTCGATGACACAGAATTTGTTGTGGCTCCTTTGGGAGGGAGTATCCAGCCTGAAATCAAATGCTCCTTTCAGTCCGCCCAATTCCTGCCCTTCAAGGGGGTTCTCATCATCAATGGCCACTTTGACATCAGCTTCGGCTGACTTTTCGCCAAATAATGCAAGCACCGAAGGGATGTTGACCGCATACAATGCGCAATGGATGGATCTCTTTCCTGCAGAGAGGACATCGAGAAAGACCGAGGTGCAATTATCCGTCGGGCAGAAGAAGGCCTGGGGCACAGGGACGGTTTCATCGGGCGCCATGCCGGCCGGTTCCGTCGGCTGCTCTTTTGGGAGAGGGGGGATGCATCCGAAGAAAAAGAGGCTTGCGATGAGCACAAAAAGCGAAGCTGGCAGAAATTTATTTTTAAGGCAGTTTATTCTCAAAAGGCTCACCGCACTTTATTTTTGTCTTAAGGTGATGGGGGGCTGTTATGCTTAGGGCAGATTTTTCCAAAAGTGCCCATCGATATATAATTCAATTGAAGCAAAGTGAGTTAACCCTGTTCAGTAAAAGCCTACAATGTTCTTTAGCGCAACAATGTTCTTTAGGCCAACAATGTTTTTTTAGTGTCAACGGAGTTCTTTAGAGGCCGATTATGCTCCTCACACGCTCCCTGACTTTTTGCTCGAAATCATAGGACTTCTCCCCTTCGCCCTTTTCTGCGTTGAGCGCATGCATCAGTTCTTTGATGAGCTGCAATTCCTGCTCAGGCTTCTTTCCGTCAAGCTTTATCTGCCCCAGGTGCTCGCGCATCAGCTGATCCTCCACATCCTCAGCAGGCTTTGCCTCAACTTTTATCTCCTCAAATTCCCTGCTCTTCAGCCCAAGGGTGTTCTTCATCACCATAAAAGCTCCCCGTGCGTAAAGCTTTTCGAAAATATCCTTGAACCCAATCTCTGATGACTTTCCCGAAGAAAGGGTTCCTTCAACACGCAAGGTTATGATAGTATTGACAAATTCCTGCCTGCTGATGCGCTCCATGATTTCCTGAGTCACCTGGACGGGAGTTTTATTTCCTGCATCAAAAGTTAATGCATTGACGTTGTAGGCCTGGACAGTCTCTCTTGTTGATTTCCCGTCTTCAATGATAAAAAATCCGCCTGCGCCAAGCTCCTCCAGCTCGGCAAAGCTGTTGGGAAACAAAGGCCCTGAATAAGCAACCCTTCCGTATCCCTCGATGACCTCGCTTTTCACGATATGGATATGGCCGCCGGCATAATAATCAAATCCTTTTGGCAGGAGGGAAATAGGGATGCCTTCGATATGCTCAAAGGCTTTTGTCTTGAGCTCAGCCAGCAGTGAGTGGAACATGAATATCTTACAGCCTTTTTCTTTCTCCAGCTCTTCAAGGAGGAGAGATTCATAGTAGCTCTTCTCAAGACCGCCTCGCTTGCCGAGGAGGCCGGTTATTTTTGCTCCCGTCTTTTTATCGACGGTAAACCTTAGCCTAAGTTTTCCATCGGCATCTTCGCCCTTTGCAACATTCACCATGAGCCCTGCGCTTTCCAGGACATCAAGCATTGTCTTTCCAGACGGAGAGAAGTCATGCGAGCCGGGTATGATATAGACAGGAATGTTATTGTCCTTCAGGAGCTTCAGCTGCTCGACAGCAAGCTTCAGGCTGTCCATCGGCGGAAGAGAAGTATTGAAGAGATCTCCTGCGATGAGGATGAAA
>JACPBU010000007.1 GCA_016180165.1 Candidatus Woesearchaeota archaeon
TAATAGCAAATCTCGTTAATTATCGAAATATTGCGAGATTTTCTAGTATAGTAAATCACCTTTTGGATTTTCGAGAATTTCGGTGATTTACTATAAAATAACTATTTTGATATGCTCATTGAAGTTACGATATTATTAAATATCCATACAAATTTTTTTGATTCGTGGTGAAACCAATCAAATCGGCCTGCTATCTCAGATGGAATCCTGCCTATATTGCTTACAGTCGGCTTTCTCCAATTCAACGCGAACGGGAAGATGAAATTGCTACGATAAAAGGATTGGAAATTCCGTTCACCTATATTCCCCTCACCCCCCTTAGAGGGCCAGGGCAAGAACATCTGAAAATTGTTGAGGAGTATAAACCTCATGGGATGCCCGGATATTTTCCCCGAGAGATAACCTCACTCGAAGGCCACGCTGTTTTTCCAAGATCGTTTATCGGGTTTACACGCCTTGTCCTTGAAGCGATTGTTAAGATAGGGGGGCAGCCAATTGTTTCCCTCAATGAGTTTAACAGGCAGCAACGATGGCCGGAGCTTGTTTCAGAAGAATACCTGAAACGTGAAATGGCTATAACGACGGTAGAACATCTTCCGGAGATGGCTCCCCAATATGCCAGTGATGGGGCAGTATTCGTAAAGTTATTAGAAAAATCCATAAGACTCAACCATCTCCCCAACCATGGCGCCGTTGCCCAGCTTGAGGCCGTAGTAAGCGCCGAACAAAAAGGGATTCCCTTTCAAAGAAAGCCGGGAGCTGGCCTTGGGACATTTGAAAAAGATGATTTTATTGCTGTTTCTCCCCAAGACGAGGTTATTCTTTCAAATCCCCTTCATCTTCAGTTAGATGACTCCAAAAGCGGAACTCTGGAATACCGATTTTGGGTTTTTGATGGAGAGGTAATTGCCTATTCCCGCTATGGGGGGCCTTCTGAGGGGTTTATTCCTGATGCAGTTCACCTTTTTGCACATAAATTTATTGAGAGCCATAAAAACAGAATTGGGCCGCATTATGTATTGGATGTCGGGCAAACAACAGACAGGGGGGAAGCGGTAATTGAAATCAACGATGTTATGGAGGCAGGCGGCACCTCTAAAAACATCACAACTTGGCTTTTTGAGGCATTCCTTCGAATGAAAGGCTAATTGAGATTAATTTTTTTTTTGCTTTTTCACTTCTTTCACTAGCAGCGGCATCGCCCTCACAATGTTGTCCTGGATGTTTATTGTCGCTGATTTTGCTGTCCTGGACATGGGGTTTAAATCTATGGAGATGACTTTTTTTTTCATCTTTATCAGCGCCTGGCACCTGTCGCCGTCTTCCAGCGGGACAAAGACAAGCCCTGCTTTGGCGATGCCGTTTTCACTGCAGAATCTCCTGTTTGAGGCGATGAATTTTATCCTGCCTTTGTTGGGCAACAAGACTTCTTTTGCGCCGTGCCTTTTGAGACAGGCTGCAATCTTCCTTTCACGGCTTTTCGAGGGATGGAAGATGTTTACCTCAAGCCTGGCGGGAATCGCTTTGGAAAGCTGGACAAGCTCTTTCGGGCAGAGGGCTGCGGCATTTCCGTTGACGCTGATGATGGGGCGTTTTGCCTTTAAAAGCAGTTTCGCAGCTTTCCTTATCTGCTGCTTCGCTTTCCTTGTGGTCTTTTCACCGACGAGATAATCAAACGCCTCACCTCTCCCATGCGCAAGAAGGCCGTGCATTGAGGCTATTCCCTGAGCTACCCCCTTTACTATGCG
Organism: Candidatus Woesearchaeota archaeon; assembly: GCA_016180165.1. GTDB lineage: Archaea > Nanobdellota > Nanobdellia > Woesearchaeales > JACPBV01 > JACPBV01. The sequence goes on from JACPBU010000007.1 coordinate 1,749, forward strand.
CTCCCGAATCATCAAAGAAAGATACCTCGGATGGGATTTTGGGACGCTCATAAGCGAGCTTAAGAATGGAGGTTGTTTATGAATTTTCCTATTCTCAGTTTTATTCCCCCAGTGCCCTCTTCCCTGCAACAGCTGCTGTTTTAACCGCTGGCTATTTTTTGGGGTGAGAATGTCCAATGCCTGAACCAAGTCATTTGTTGGGGCTGTAGTCATCCAGGAAAGAAAAACCACCTTCGACAGGGAATTCGCCAAGCGAGGTGAGACCAAAGTTCATCACTGCTGTACCGGTAATCAATGAGCCACCGGGAAGGAACAGGTCCTGGGCAACCTTTTTTCCGTCGAAGAAAATTGCCTGGCCCCTGCCAGCCCTAAAAGTGTATTTAACTTCGTGCTGGCTCCCATCAAGAAGGTTAACCTGGCCCGAACGAATGAAAGGGCTCCCTCCCTCGAGAACACCATCAAGGAGGTTATATCGGAGCAACACCGAGGGTATGATCTTTGACTCAAAGAAGACAATATATTTTGGAACTTTGTGGAACTGTTCCACCAGCTTTATCGGGTCAATCCTTACCTTGAGGATAAACAGCCCCTGTTCAGAGCCAGGAAAGTCACCATCGATATTCAGGTAGACATTGGCATTCTGATCGATAGCTTTCTTATTCACTTCGCCCTGAATCAATGGTTCCGGGGCGCCATCAGCACCCATAGCTTTATTCTTAAGAAGAGATACCGCAACAACTAACCCTAACAGGAGGAGGATGACTATTATCTTTTTTTCATTAGGCCTGCCGAGCTGAATGCCTTTTTTCTTTTTGCGCATCATCTTTCTCAGCTGTCCAGAGAGTGGCTAGTATAAAAAGATTGCTGAATTCGGTGCTATGCAGGATTCGGCTCCTAGTACCTCTTCATGCGATCACAAAAAGGCAATACCCCTATTTCAAGATTTAGGCTTATCCATCACTCTTGCTCCAAGCCTGCTGCTCTGAAGAACCTTGGAACCATTGAAAGGGATTGTTGAGATGATGCTTTTTCCCAGCATATTCATCGCTGCAGAGCCTCCCTTCGACTCAATATCTTTTATAGAGGATATCAGTTTTGGGTCTTTAAGAAGACCGGCCGCACTTGCAAACTCCTTTCCGATCCGGAAGATAGAATCGTAGCTGGGGGTATTTTCAAGGGAGTTAAACTTCCGGAATGCAACCCTGCAGGACCTGTTAATTTTCCCTGCCATCTTAGGGTCTGTGAGAGTTTTCATTGTGCTTATCGGCCCAAGGGAAGCGTAAAATAATCTTCTTTTGGGAACATCGATCTTTCTTGCAGCTAAGGGCTTTCCTTTTTTTTCCCTCACTAAAAATCCCCCAAGATATTCTGCAGTGACGCTTCCCAGGCCCGTCTTATGCATAACTTCGGCCCGGTGGGCAAGGAGCGCAAGGGCTTTCCTGCTATTCTTCAAGCCAAGCTCTTTATTGGCTGCAAGGACGGCTGCAAGGGCGCATGCTCCGCTCATGCCATAGCCGCAGCCTAAAGGAAGCTCGGTGGTGATGGCAACCTCCACTGGATGGCCTGATAACAGATTCAACGCTGTCTTTACCGTCGGAAAGCGTTTCTTTCTTCCATCCACCCTGATTATCATCTTTTCAGATCTTTTTGCAATTGCCCAAGCCCCCCTGCTGACTGCAAAACTGACGCCGATTGAACACATCTTCATCGGATCCTTATTTTTTACAATGCCAAAAAAGAGGGTGATGTTGCCGGGGGAGAATGCGGAAGCCATAATTCTATAAATCATACCTCACTATAAAAAGTTTTGCGCTTTTTGTCATGGCGGGCAAAACTTCAGTTGACGGGAAAGATGGCTAAAGTTTTAAATAGCATCAGTATGTTCTACTCCCCAAGGGCCCGTAGCTCAGCCTGGTTTAGAGCGCCGGTCTTATATGACCATCGTCGGCAACACAATCTAAGACAGCCGGCGGTCACGAGTTCAAATCTCGCCGGGCCCATATTTTATATTTAAGTTCTGGAGATGAAAAGGCAGGTATTTCTAGGGGGAGTTAAAAAAATTTAACAACAACAAAGGGCTCGACGGTCAAAATTTTCTGCCGAAAATTTTGCCCTGCTCGGGCACCCCGATGGGGCGACCCCCGCCCTCGCCTCGCCATTGTTGTTAAATTTCTTTTCCAAAATCCCACGGACCGGTTAATTAATCTTCATTATTGCAAAGGTTTTAAAACAGAATCTTTCTTCTTAATGGAAATTGCCCCTGTGGTGTAGCCCGGCCAAGCATAAAGCCCTTTCGTGGCTCGGTGATTATGGCCAAGGAGAGGCTTTGACACGGGTTCAAACAGCAATAAGCTAAATCCTTATGCTTTGAAAGTCCCGTCGGGGGCAGTTTTTTATTTTTTCTTCTAACTCTTTTTGTTGTTTAGAGAACATTCACTTCTTCCAGAAGCAGCCTTATCTTCTCATCTGCGCTTTCAAGCGCTACCGAGAGATCGTGGTTCATCGAAGCCCTCCTGATCTGCTGTATCCGGTCAAGCATCTGGCCGAAGAGGCGGATGATGTCCCCCTCTGAAAGGGTGGATAATTCAATGATATCGAAAAAACCCTTCCGGTCATAGCAAGGCTCAATCAAGGAGGCAAGGGCAGGGAGGCAGTCAAATTTCCGGTTCCGCCGCAGCTCGGGGTTCCTTCCAACAATATCCTTAATCGCTGAGACCTTAGGATAGCTCTTTGGAGCATAAAAACGGTCTTTCACCCTCGGCTCATAGACGATAACGGCAAGGAGAAGCATGAGCTGGAAATCATCGAACTCTTTCACCATCCCGGTGCCAAACAGCTCTGTTGTCAGGATCTCCTCGGAATAAATCTTGCTGGCAAACAACCCTTTCTCGTTGAGCCTTCCGTTCGCAAGGTATCCTGCCCTCTCCAGGCGCTTCACCATGTTCATAAAGCGAGTATGCATATCAAGCTTCCTTCCCCTGACCTGGAACTGGTAGGCCATAAAGCTCTGCCTCAAAATAATCTCGTTCTCCTCGGGAGAATGCAGGTTGAGCATGTTCAGGACGGTATTGACGCCAAGCTTGAACTGCGAATAGATGGGGTCGCTGTCTTTTGCCGTTATTTTTTTTATCTTCTCGAAATCTGCCATCTGCCTGTTGACCATGGAAACCACAAGGCCATGGGTGTCAATGCCTCTCCTGCCGGCACGGCCAGCCATCTGGAAATATTCCTTGGTGTTGAGGTAGCGGTGGCTGATGCCATCATACTTTCTCAATGAATCAAAGCAGACTGTCTTAGCCGGCATATTAATGCCCACAGCAAAGGTCTCGGTGGCGAAAAGAACTTTGATGAGGCCTTTTCCAAAAAGGTCTTCGACAAGGTTCTTAAGGGCAGGCAGCATACCTGCATGATGGAATGCTATCTGGCGGGGAAGCATCTGCCTCAATAATTTTGTTGCCTCTATCCGGTTAATCTCGGGAGGGGCGCGGGAAAGCTCATCTGCCATGATCACCGCAATCTCCCTGCTGAAAGGGTATGGGCGCCTTTTGAAAAGCTCAAATGCCTTATCCTCCGTGCCTTCACGGGAAAAGATAAAATAGAGGCAGGGTATATTGTCGGCAAGATCACCAATCAGGTCAACATGGGATGGAGAGGGTATCCTCACTTTCTTTTTCCTGCCACGCTCAAAGACATAGTTTGCATGGGGGTTCCGGCATGCCTTTTCAATCTCCTGAAGGGAGGCAATGCCCAGCTCAACGTCGTAAAACTTGTGCTCCAAAGGCACCACACGGTGGTCATTGATGACTGTATCTACCGCATGGCCCTTAATGGCTGCAATCCAGGAGGAAAGCTCTTTTGCATTGGGAATTGTGGCAGAGAGGCACAAGAACCTGACATGCGAGGGGCTGAAGATGAGGGATTCCTCCCACACATACCCTCGTTCAACATCGTTTATGTAATGGACCTCATCAAAAATTACAGCATGAACATCATCAATCTGCTTATCCTTTATCAGGACCATATTGCGGTAGATTTCAGTCGTCATGATAAGGACGGGAGCCTGTGAGTCGATGACTAAATCTCCGGTCATCAGGCCTACCTTGCCCAATCCATACAGCCTCTTGAACTCCTTGAATTTCTGGTTGGACAAAGCCTTTATAGGTGCAGTGTAGATGACTTTTTTGTTGGCCTTCAGGCTGACATCAATGAGGTAATTTGCGATAAGGGTCTTCCCCGAGCCAGTCGGAGCAGAAACCACCACTGAATTGCCTTTCTCCAACGAATGAATTGCGTCTTCCTGAAATTTGTCCAGAACGAGGCCTAAATATTCCATATCGCAAAAATAGTCGAGGGTTATTTATAAATGCATGGGATGGAGAAAGCGCGAATATTTTCTGCCCCTGCAGACTTCTAGTTTCACTTTCCCTTTTGGCACCTCAGGAACAACGCCTTCAAGCATGCATTGGAAAAACTTTATCCTGCCCTTATATGGGCCAACTCCCTAAACTAACACAAAGCTTTTTAAATGAAATGAAGTTTTTTCATATCCCGAACAGTTAGAGAATCACTATGAAACGAAGTTCACGCCGTTGGAAGAAGAAACAGCAGATGCGCTGGAAATGGCAACGAAAGAGGATGAAGAAAGAAAAGAGAAAGAGGATGCTGGCCAGGCGTTAACTGCCCGTTTACCGCAGTTTTATAAATAAACAGCAGTTTCTTGAGAACCATGGAATCAAAACCAGTCTGCATATCGTGCAAAAGCAGGATTACTAATCTAGCGGGCAGCACAGCATTTCCCTGCCCCCAGTGCGGCAAATATGAAGTTATCCGATGCAATCATTGCAGGGATCTTGCTGCGAGATACCAATGCCCTGAATGCAAATTCACCGGCCCAAACTGAGCCATGGCAAGCGTCGTCATCACCCTGAAAGCCATGCCTGATTCTCCTGAGACTGATATTGAGAGGATTAAGAACAACTGCGTGCCATTAATAAAAGAATTCTCCCATACCGATGAGGTGAAATGCGGCATCGAGCCAATCGCTTTCGGGTTAAAAGCAGTCACTTTCATGTTTGTCATGGATGAAAGCATCGGCAGCACTGAAAAGCTTGAGCAGCAAATCAGGGCTCTTGATGGCATCTCTTCTATTGAAGTTGTCGATGTAAGAAGGGCAATCGGCTGAATTACCTAGAGTTCTATGCCTTAACCACAAGAGGTTGGGCAGTAAACCTTCACTCCGAGCCAAAATAAGCTCAACAACTGGCCAAACCCACCGGCTCCGTTCAAATTATGGGTTAGCAGCCTAAAGTAAAAATCATTTGCCATCTGAATCAAGCTGACAGGGGGGCCGCCCTCCGTTGCGAAGCAACCGGAGAAGCAACCGGAATGCTGGATTATCCCTCCGTCCGAAGACCGGAACGCAAGATAACCCCATCGGGGAATGTCAGCTACTGAAAAATCACTTTTGGATTTTTAAGCCTCCGAGCGGTAGCGATGCGAGGCACAAAAAATGGGGATATTTTTTCGTGCTGCAAACCAGAGCGAAGCGAGATTTTGAACGGAGCCCTAATCCACCATAAGCTATATATAATTCTTGCACTAACATCAGGTTATGTGGGTAGCAAGGCTTAAAATCAGGCACGAGAATTCACCTGTGGGGATTCGATGCTCAAGATTCAAGATTGAGGCGGTTTGCTTGCATTTGACATCGTTCCATCACGAGGGGAGGGCATTTCATCCCTATGTTGTTTCTTTCAGGGGCCTTCCGGAACGCATCACAATGTGCATAGAAGACATCAAGACGGATAGTTCGCTTAAATATGCTGAAACCGAGGGAGATACTTCTTTCTTCCTGGATGAGACATCTATCCATGAGATGGTGCCCAGGCCAACAAGCTTCCCCCATGTATTCTCTCTGAAACCAGTGAGTGTCGATGCCCAGGGCATAGAAAGCTGGGAAGCCTGCTCATGGGATGAGCCTGCATTGAAACAATGCGTCATCTCGCTGCAAAAGGATTTCCTCAACGTCGAGGTTCTTGGCATCGAAATCCATCCTTTGGGGAAAGTCTATTCCCAGCAAATCACCCCTGAATTGACTGAGGGGCAGCAACAGGCATTAAGGCTGGCTGTGCAGAGAGGGTATTATAATTATCCACGCAAGACAGAGCTTGCCTTTCTTGCCCAAGAAGGGAAGATATCACTTTCTACATTCAGGGAGCATCTCCGCAAAGCGGAAAAAAAGGTTATGGAAGATATCTTCGGCAAGGCGAAGAGCGTGGATGAAAGATTGAAGGGGCCGGTGTAGCAGTAAAGTAAAGACGGGAAGAATTTAAGGATGCGATGGCCGGGATTCGAACCCGGGTAAATGCCTTGGCAAGGCACTATCATAGCCACTAGATCACCATCGCAACATAATGGAACTTTTCTGTGCATTTATCAATAAATACCGACTAAAAAATAATGGGCCCAACCGGACTTCCAATGACGAGCATGCTCACGATGCCACTGAAGGCTCCTGCCCATTCTGTTTGAACCGGTGGCCTACTCCGTGTAAGGGAGTCGTTATAGCCGCTAAACCATGGGCCCAAGATGGTTGGGAAACTGCAAGTCGCTATAAAAAGGTTTTTATATTTCAAAGATGGAACACTCCTGTGGAAAGCCAATTACCCCTCATGCAAGGAAAAGCCCCCCATGATCGTATCTATGATATCCTGATGGACAAGGATGAGATCACGTGGCAATCACTTCTCACTGAACTCATCAAGACAGAGCAGATGGATCCATGGGATATTGAGGTATCTCTGCTGACAAGGAAGTACATTGAAGCGGTTAAGACGCTTAAGGAGCTTGATTTCAAAATTTCCGGAAAGATCATCCTTGCGGCTGCAATCCTCCTCAAGATCAAATCGAACAGGCTTGTCGGCGAGGATATCGAGTATCTCGACAGGCTTATCTCACAACAGGATGAGGAAGAGCTGCTGCATTTTGAAGAAGATGCCGGCCCAAGGCCATTTGAGCAGATCCCCAAAGACCTCATACCAAGGACACCGCAGGCAAGGAAACGGAAGGTTTCTATCTACGACCTGATGCAGGCGCTTGAAAGAGCGCTTGAAATAAAGCGAAGAAGGGTGTTGAGGAGCATCCCTCCTTTAGACATGGAGATTCCCCAGAAAAAAAGAGATATCTCTGAAGTCATCAGCGAGGTCTATGGGAGGATCAAGAACTTCTTCATCTCCGGGCTGACTGCGCTTAGGTTTTCTGCTCTTGTGCCGTCGCAGACCAAGGAAGGGAAAATATCCACCTTCCTGCCCCTGCTCCATCTCACTAATTCAGGAAAGATAGACCTCTACCAGGAAAAGCATTTTGGGGAGATCAGCATCATCCTCAAAGAAGGCAATGAGATGCCGAAGGATTGATTGCACAGAAGATTCTTTCCTGGGCCTTTTTGATGGGAGTATGACCTTAAGCCTGACCTTACCTGGATAGGAGGAGATTAAGCGTTAGGCTCGGGGAAGTTTCTACACAAGCTTTTTAAACAATGCCGGGTTTTAAGGATTCGGGTTATGGCAACGTTGTGCTTACTTGCGGGGACAGCAAACAGGCAGCTGGCTGAAGAAATATCAAATGGGCTAAAGATACCTCTGCATCCTATCGAGATAAAGCGGTTCAACGATGGGGAGACCTACTGCCATATCGAGAAGAGCGTGAGGGGAAGCTGCGTTTTTGTTGTACAGCCAACTTCACCTCCCGTCAACGACCGGCTTATGGAACTTCTGCTCATCATCGATGCCTTAAAGCGAGCCTCTGCAAAAGAGATCACTGTCGTTTCTCCCTACTACGGCTACTCAAGGCAGGACAGGAAAGCACAGCCACGTGAGCCCATCTCAGCAAGGCTTGTGGCCAATATGATCGAGAAGGCCGGGGCCCACCGCCTGGTGACCTTTGACCTGCATGCTGACCAAATACAGGGGTTCTTTGACATACCAGTCGATAATCTTGAAGCGCATCCGCTCATTGCGGAATATCTGCTTGATAAAAATATCAGGGATGCCGTTGTCGTCGCTCCCGATGTCGGAGGCGCAAAAAGGGCAAGAAGGTTGGCGCAGATGCTCAATGTCAGCCTTGCAATCGTGGACAAGCGAAGGCCCGCACATGGGAAAGCGGAAGTGCTCAACATCGTCGGAGAGGTTAAGGGGAAAAATGCTATCCTTGCCGATGATATCATCGATACTGCCGGAACCATATCAGGAGCGGCCAAGGCATTAAAGCACAAGGGCGCAAAGGATGTTTATGTCTGGGCGACCCATGCGTTATTCTCAGGTGACGCTGTACAAAAGCTGGCCATCCCCGAAATCAAAGAAGTTATCGTCTCAAATTCCATCGCACTGCCCCAGGAAAAATGCTTTTCAACCCTTCACGCCCTATCCTTAGGCCCAGTCCTTGCGGAATCCATCAAGACCATCTTTGAGGGAAATCCAATGGGGGTTCTCTTTGACAGGCTCTACAAAAAGGTAGAGGAGAAGAGGAAACAATGAAAGACATCAAAGCAGAAGAGATGCTCAAAGAGAAATATGCCCAGATGAAATACTTTGAGGAGAAGATAGGGGAGCTGCAGCAGCAGATGCAGATGCTTGAACAGCAGTCGGAAGAACTGCATATCTCCCATGCGACACTCAAGGAGTTCAATGGCCTTAAACAGGGAGATGAGATGCTCATCCCGCTGAGCCAGGGTGTCTTCGCAAAAGCCACACTCAAAGAAGCCAATACTGTACTTGTGAATGTTGGTGTCGATACTGTCGTCAAACAAACTGCCGACCAGGCAAGAGGCCTTATCGCAACCCAGATTGAGGAGGTAGGGGGGCTTCAGCAAAAGGTCATCGCCAACATACAGAAGGTTGCCCACAGGGCACAAGCTGTTGAAAAGGAGCTCAAGGCAATTGCAGAGCAGCTTCCTTAGAGGTTCTCACGATGTTTGCCTTTCTCAAAGAAAAGATAAAAGCAGGAATCCAGAAAATTGCTGGCAGGATCAGGGGAGAAGCCAAAGATTCTCAACCTGAAGATATAAAGGATGAAGCAAAACCGCTGCGAGAATTTTCTGAAGAAAAGAAGAGTTCTGAGGAGAAGAAGAGTTCTGAGGAGAATAAGGGTTCTGAGGAGAATAAGGGTTCTGAGGAGAATAAGGGTTCTGAGGAGAAGAAGAGTTCTGAGGAGAAGAAGAGTTCTGAAGAGAAGACAAGGCAAAGAGTAAAGCAGGAGAGCCAACATCCTGATAAAGCGCCTATTGAAAGCCGAAAGCCAATAGTGGCTGAAAGAACCGCAAAGGAAAAACATACGCCTGAAGAACCTGGAAGAAGAACACCGATTGGGGATGAAAGGCTGTCCCAGGAAAAAATTATTCCTGAAGAAAGGCTGAAAAATCAAGCTCATTCCCCAAAGCAGGAACCACAATCCATCGGATTTGCCCCCCTTGCGCAGGAAAAGGCCAGGAAAGAAGAGAAAAAGCCACAGGAAAAGAGCTATCCGAAAGTGGCTGTGCCTCCACCTCCCCTCAATGAAGATAAGCTTCAGGAGGAAGGGAAAAAAGGTTTTTTCCACAGGATGGCAAGCTCCCTCAAAGAGAAGATAACCACCACTACACTCAGCAATGAAACCTTTGAGGTGATTTTCTCTGAACTTGAGATGGCGCTGCTTGAAAACAACGTAGCAGTTGAAGTCATCGAGCAAATCAAGCTGGATCTTGCAGAGTCACTCGTCAATAAGCCAGTCAAACGGGGAAAAATAGAGGATACGATAAAAACTGTGCTGCATGAATCGCTTGAGCACATCCTTCTCCAGCCATCGGACCTGATAGCTATGATACAAAGCAAAAAGCCATTCATCATCTGCTTTGTGGGCATCAACGGCTCCGGGAAAACAACCACTATCGCAAAAATCGCCAATCTGCTCAAGAGCAAAAGCATCTCAACGGTGATCGCTGCAAGCGACACTTTCCGCGCAGCAAGCATCGACCAGCTCCAGGAGCATGCTGACCGGCTGGACATAAAGCTTATCAAACATGATTATGGGAGCGACCCTGCTGCTGTGGCGTTTGATGCCATCAGGCATGCACAAAGCAAGGGTATTGATGCAGTGCTCATCGACACTGCCGGGCGGATGCACTCCAACACCAACCTGATAGACGAGATGAAGAAGATCATCAGGGTCGCAAAGCCCGACCTTAAGATATTTGTAGGCGAGGCCATCACCGGGAATGACTGCATCGAGCAGGTGAAAATATTTGACAGCGCCATAGGCATAGACGGCATCATCCTCACCAAGGCTGACGTTGATGAGAAAGGGGGGGCTATGCTCTCTGCAAGCTTTGTCAGCAAGAAGCCAATCTTTTTCTTAGGCGTCGGGCAGGGATATGATGATATTGAGCCTTTTGAAAAACAGAGAATGATAGAACGATTGGAGATTTGATGCCTGGGGGCAGTTACCAGATTTTTTTGAGGATGGTGCATGTTTTTTTGAATTTTTCCGACTTTTCCTATATCTTGTTTCCATCCGGATAACACAACTCTTTTAAAACCATGCAATCTCCCGTTTCCTATGAAGATGCTTATCGCTTTGCTGGCTGCTGTGCTGATAATCTCTCCTGTTGCGCTTGCAAAGCAGGGGCACATGAAACTGCTGGCAGTCAAGGAAACTGAGAATCTTTATGAGGGGGCGCTGGCAGACCTCTATCTGGAGATAAAGCCAGGCTCGGGGAGGGTTTTCCTTGACACTTTTCCACTGACCAAAGCAGACACCCAGATCTCGACAAGGTTCGCAAAGCAGGTGGCCTGCGACTATATTGACTTCAACTGCGCAAAATATGATTTTTTCTATATCATCCGTGCGGATTCGTCGTTCATCGCCGGGCCTTCGGCAAGTGCAGCCATCTCTCTTATCACGATCTCACTGCTTAAAGATATTTCCCTGAACCCAGATGTAGTCATCACCGGGACAATCAATTCAGGGGGCATCATCGGGCCCGTTGGGGCCATCAAGGAGAAGATTGATGCCGCTGGGCTTGGGAAGATTCCTACTGTGCTGATTCCAGAAGGGGAGCGCTTCTGGAAGAATGAAAGCAAAGAGGATGAAAATGAGGCTATTGGCAGTGGAGCGGGAGGGAAAGGCAGTGGAGCGGGAGGGAAAGGCAGTGGAAGCAGAGGTGATAATAAGACGGAGGAAAAAGCCAATGCAACAAATGATACACTCGACCTGATAGCCTATGGAGGGGAGAAGGGCATCGCTGTCATCGAAACGACTGACCTCAATGATGCATTTCTTGCTTTCACTGGAAAAAAACTTCTCGACGACAAGGGGGAGTTTTCTGTGGAGCCATCCTTCCTTGCAACGATGCAGAACCTTGCTGACAGCCTCTGCAACAGGACCGCTTCATTTGTCAGGAGATTTTCCCGGGACCAGAAGCTAATCGGCAATGAGACTGTCCTCTCCCTCGGGAACCTTTCTGCCCAGGCGCAGGAAGCATATTCGCAGGGGAACTATTACACTGCTGCCTCGCTCTGCTTTACCGCAAATGTCAAAGGATCCTATCTTCAGGAATTGGGAAGAAGAAACAATGAGACAGCACTCCTTGCAAAAGAAGAGGCACTCCAAAAAAATATCGATAGGCTGCGTGAGAGCCTCTCCACGAGGGAAAAAAGGACCATCACCGACCTCGAAGCATTTATCATCACCTGGGAAAGGATAACTGAATCCCTTGACCGGAAACAATCCCTTGCTGAACTTAATGCAACTGATGATTTCATCTACCAGCTCGCTTATGCGACGGAGCGCGTGCATTCCGCATACTCCTGGTTCCGGTTCTTTGACCATCGGGGAAAAGCGCTGCATCTTGACCGCGAATCGGTCAAGGCATCATGCCAGAACAAGATCATGGAATCGGAAGAGCGCTACCAGTATGTGCTTTTGTTCTATCCACAGCTTGATGTCCAGGCAACAAAGAAAGAGATTGAGCATGCAAGAAAAGATTTTGAGCTTGAGGAGTATGAGCTCTGCCTGTTCAAGGCGACGCAGGCAAAAGCAGAGTCCAATGTCATCCTTGGCGTGAGCGGGATTGAGCCTGAGAAAGTGAAAGGCCTCGTGCAAAAGAAGTTAGACGCTGCAAAAAGAGTCATCGCCAAGCAGGCTGCCAAAGGCAATTTTCCCATTTTGGGATATTCCTACTATGAATACTCCAACCACCTGATAAACACCGATATTTACAGCGCCCTTCTCTTTGCAGAATACTCGCTTGAGGTCAGCAATCTTGATATGTATTTCAAAAGCAACGGGGCCTTTTTTCATCTTCCTCCTTTTGGGATGGAACAGCTCGGCTATCTTCTCGTGGGGATCGCCCTTGGGACAGTGTTAACAGCCCTCGCCCTTGGAAAGAGAGAGCATGGAACAACAAAAAGAAAATCCGACAGCAACCCTGGAAGCCGAACAAGGCACCGGGGCATATCAAGGAAGTGAAGAAGGAAGTGAAGAGCCTAATAGCCCATCGAGGCTTGCAGATAAGCCTATCCATGCTCTGCCTGGGCCTGCTGAACCTGAAATGCCAACAATGAAGGGCTCAACGGGAATGATAGGCTCAGAGGGAATGATGGGCTCCAAAGGTGTGGCTGGCTCAAAAGGGAACCTGAGGATTTTTTTAGGGATTGCTCTTTTAGCAGCCCTACTTTATGGTAATTCCTTCCTGAACCAATTTGCCTTTGACGACCACAAGTTCATCTTGGAAAACCCTTCAATAAGGAGTTTTCAGAATATCCCATCGTTTTTTTCCCAGGATGTTGACAAGCTTTACCGGCCATTGAGGCAGGCGCTTTACACAGCAACTTATGCTATATGGAATACCAATGCCTTTGGCTACCACCTGCAGTCGTTATTGTTCCACATCCTCAATTCATTCCTGGTATTTTTGCTGGCTGAAAAAATCCTCAGGAAAAGAAAATTCGCATTTGCCGCTGCACTGCTCTTCACAGCACATCCTATCCATACTGAAAGAGTCACCAATATCACTGCCGGGTTTGACCAGCTCGGCATATTCCTCCTCTTAGCCTCCCTCTTAGCTTATATCTGGTTCAGGGAGCAACATAAAAAGGCTTATCTCTGGCAATCCCTTGGGCTGTTTATCCTGGGGCTTCTTTCGTCGGAAGAAGCGGTCATTGTATTGCCACTGGCTGCCCTGTTTGATTTTTTTTCCAGGGAGCCTTTCCGGAAGAGGCTGAAGGTATATGTGCCCTATGCAGGGATAACTGTTTTGTATCTCGGCCTGCGGTTCTGGATATTAGGGATAGGGAAGAGGGCAGAAGGATTCCTCCCTTATACTACCTTTGCCACCATGGGTGCTGCTATCATAAAATACATCCGGCTTCTTTTCATCCCTTTTCCGCTGACTGTGCAGCAGGGCATATTCCTCAAGACGCTCTCTTTTTTCTCCCCCCAAATTCTGGTGTCCTTTGCAATCATCCTGCTCCTGGTGAGTTTCGCTTTCTTTTACCGCAAAAGATTCCCCGAGATCAGTTTTGGGATCTTCTGGTTTTTTATCGCCCTCCTCCCCTTTCTCCACTTCATCCCCATACAGACGGTCATGGCTGAGCGCTATCTCTATGTTCCTTCAGCCGGTTTTGCAATCATTTTGGCATTTCTTGCCGGAAAAGCTGCTGATGCGCCCTGGCGCCCTGCCAAAAAGATCATTGCTTATCCGCTCCTGATGATCATCCTTGCAAGCTATGGCGTGATTACCGTCGCAAGGAATGCAGACTGGAGAGATGACCTGACGCTATGGCAGCGAACCATCGAGGTATCGCCGTGGAGCTCGTTTGCCCATGACAACCTTGGCTTTGCCTTTGAGCAGAAGGGAGAGCTCACTCAGGCTATCGCAGAGTTCAAGAAAGCAATTTCGCTTGACAGTGAGAATTATCAGGCCTATGCCAACCTTGGTGTCGCTTACCTGAAAAAAGGGGAGATTGATGCTGCAGCCCGTGAACTGGAAACTGCACGCAAACTGAATCCCAGCTATGCAAAATCATACCACTATTTAGGTGTTGCCTACCAGAAAAATGGAGATCTGGAAAAAGCCAGGGAATTTTTCCTGACCGCCATATCCCTTGATGGAGGAGATTATGAAGCCCATAACAACTTAGGGGTGCTTTACGCACAGCTTGGGCAAACTGGCTTTGCAAAAAAGGAGTTCCTCAAGGCAATTTCCCTGAAACCGAATTATGCCGAAGCACAATATAACCTTAAGCTGCTCAAGGAGATTCCAGAAAATTAACCCGGACAAGGCCGTCAGGCCCTGCCAGGGAAAAAGAGGTGATAGATTACTATCAATAATTTCTCAGTCTCAGGTGATATATAAACTTTTTCCCTGATAATTATTTCGAAGTGGTGACAATTTTTCCTTTTTTTGTAGAAATGAGTAGCGACATCTGAGAAAGTTGTTTGATAATCAGGGAGAAGATTAGTGGAATTTTTTGGGATACCAGCAATGGCATCAGAGGAGTTTTCTTTGGGAAGACAGCAAGAATGTCTGTGGAATTTTCTTTGGGAAAACAGCCAGATCGTCAGAGAAGTTTTTTCAAGAGGGCGTGGACTTCTTTGGGGCCAGCTTTGCCTTTTGTCTTCTTCATCACGATACCGACGATAAAGTTCAGGGATTTCTCATTTCCT
>JACPBU010000008.1 GCA_016180165.1 Candidatus Woesearchaeota archaeon
ATAATTCACTTAGGAGTAACAAGAAACAGTAAGCGCAATAGGGGTCATGGGCATGGGTGAAATCGTCGATATTGTTGATGAAATAACGAAAAATGTTGCCCAAGACGAAAATTATACCCTTTGTACTTACAGAGAAGGAAGCTATGGAAGATAAGCAGAAAAGCTACCAAGTAGGGGGAGATTTATACATCAAGAAGCCCTTCTCCTGTGAATCACTTTTAGGGATTGTCAAAATGGTTTTAATCGCAGTAAATAAATAGCCCGCATTTTACTTGCCTTTTTAAGGCTTCCTTTTATCTTTTTAAAAAGTTAATTATGAAACTTGGGATAAAAGGAATTTTTTTATTTCTTATTGGTACCATTATAGCTCTTTCCCAAGAGTTGCCCCAACCCACCGGTTATGTCAACGACTTTGCCCGAATTTTAAGTCCGGCCACCATAGGAATTTTAGATGAGCGGATAGAGGCGTTGCGGGAGAAAAATTCTGTGGAAATCGCGGTGGTTACTATTCAGTCCACCGGCGAGCTTCCCATTGAAGATTACGCCAATTTGTTATTTCAGAAATGGGGAATCGGTCAAAGAGGAGCGGATAACGGAGTTTTAATTTTAGTAGCCGTCAAAGACCGGAAAGTGCGCATTGAACCGGGCTACGGCTTAGAACCTATCTTGCCGGATGGCTTGTGCGGGGAGATTGTCAGAAACCGGATTCTGCCTGAATTCAGAAAAGGGGATTTTGAAGAGGAAGTTAAGTCAATTGAGAAGATAATGAATGATGCCATGGTGCGCTCTCACCACTACCAATTTGTCCCCATCGGGCTGAAGGAATTCCTGTTCTTCGCTGAAGAGCTCAAGGAATTTTTTGACCCGGAGCTGATATGGTTTATCGAGTATCGTGGAAAGCCAAATGGGGTTTGTGTTGTTTACCCTGATGTCAACGTAGCCCTCCAGAAGTTCCATGGGAAGATAGGAATAAGAGAATGGGCAGAATGGCTCTTTCTCAAGAGGAAAATAAAGAAAGCAAGGCTGGAGTTCATTGCCCTTGAGCCAATCCTCCAGCATAAGGGATTAGGGTTTGCCCTTGTCTCCACAGCCATAAGCAAGCTCATCGAAAAAGGGTATACTCATCTTGAATATTCATGGGTCATTGAGACCAATAAGAAGTCTAACCATCTCGCAAAGATATTTGGTGGAAAATTGTATAAGCGATACAGGATTTTTGAAAAGAGGCTTAAAAAAAGGCAGTTTAGCGGCCTAAACAACTTTGGATTGAAGCGTTAAGGGTCATTTCCTATCCCGAGCCAAAAGATTGGCAATTGGCGTCTCCCCTGCATGGACATACTGCCCTTCCTTTACAAGGAGCTTGAG
Source organism: Candidatus Woesearchaeota archaeon (assembly GCA_016180165.1). Lineage (GTDB taxonomy): Archaea > Nanobdellota > Nanobdellia > Woesearchaeales > JACPBV01 > JACPBV01. The sequence continues at coordinate 1,366 of JACPBU010000008.1, forward strand.
ATTCTTTTTTCCAAACTTTTTTGGGAGAATCAAATCAACCTGAGAGCCCATCTTAATAATCCCAATCCTTTCGCCCCTCTTCACTTCACTTCCTGGTTTTTTCCAGCAAACGACCCTGTTTACAATAGAATCAGCAATCTGTATCACATAGACTGGGAGCTTTCCCCGGATAAAGATGGTATTTCTCTCATTTTCCCTCTCCCATAGCTCTTTTCCAGGGGATGAGTGGAGGCCAAAAACAGCCCTCAAGAGGAAAGATGCCATTGACAGGTTCGAATGCCTGAAGTGCTTAGCCCAGATGACCTTTCCCCTTATTGGAGACCGATTGACATGCACACTGAGGGGATTCATAAATATACCAATAATATATCCATCAGGGATGGTATCCTTGACGTGGGTTATCTCCCTGAGCTTAATGGACTTCCCTTTCTTCACGGAATCCGGGATTTTTCCCTGAGAAAATGGACGAATATAGACAATGTTTCCATCTGCCGGGCTGAGAAGAGAGTCTCTTTTAGGGATCTTCCTTGGGGGATCACGGTAGAACAAAAAAACTTTCCAGTACCAATAAATACCCGCCCCTAAAAGGAGCGCAAGCAGCAGATTGGTTGGAAATGCCATTTTTTCAATTTTTTGTTTCTTGTTGTTTCCCGAAGCTTCTGAGGAAATTTATGGTTAGATTGGTCGGGGATGGTTAGATTGGTCGGGGATGGTTAGATTGGTCGGGGATGGTTAGATTGGTCGGGGATGGTTAGATTGGTCGGGGATGGTTAGATTGTCCTCTACTCTTCCTGAGTTCAGTGATACTTAAATTTTATCGCCTTATAAGGGTATGCATTAAAGAGGTAAAGCTTAACTGAAACAAAACCGTTTTTGTAATGCTTCGCTATATAGTGCCTTTTGGGCTTCAGATCAAGGACTTTCACAAGCATAGTTTCTGAGAGATATCCTGCAATGCGATTTTGCAAAGATGCAGACGGCTTTATTTTTCCTTTCAACTGGAGCTCAACATTGAGCATAGGGTCATGCCTTGCATTGTATTTCACACCAATGTGAAAATTGCCGGTTATTGCTTTCTCAATCTTATCATCCTCAAGGAGAATTTCCTGAATCTTTGTGGGAAAGATGTTTGAGCCGAAAAAACTGACTGCACCGTCAGAACGGCCTTCGACAAAGAGGAAGGGAAAAGGCGTCGGAATGTCCAGGTCGAGATAGAAATCTTTTAGGATCTGCTGCATCTCACGGTATGGGATAATGCCTCCTTTGTCTTTAAGGTTGTATTTAATCAATGGCAAGACACCGCAATCGAGATTAGTGAAGACGAGCTCCTGATCTTTGTTTGCATAGATAAAGTGCTTGGTGGGATCAAACTGGAACAGCATGGGCGCCATGTCTCTTTTTCCAAAGAGCCGCTCGGCAATCACCGGATGCTTCATTGACAATCTTTTGATCTGGACGCTTTCAAACGTCTCATAAGGGCCTATGATGCCAATGTCAGAAGAACCGAACCCTGAATAGACATTGCCTTTTTTGTTCTGGATATCAATCTCTTTTCCAATCAGGCTGTAGATCCTGTCCCTCAGGCCTTCCGGCATACCCTCGCCGCCAAGGATAAAGTTGATGTCTATCTTTGAGAAATCAATGCCCTCGGCTTTGCCCCGCTCAAGGATATTTTTTACAAATGGGGGATAAGCAGAAATAATTATCTTTTGAAAATCGCCTTTAAATGTTTTGATAATGCTCAGGATGTCGTCATCATTTGCGCCAGGGTTGATTATCGTGCAGCCATGGTCTGAAATCCTTGAAAGCTCAACACCGGTTGCCCATGAGCCGAGCGCAAACCCGTTGATGAACAAGGTCTTTTTTCCCCTGATGTTGAACAAGAGTTCCAATCCAATCGCCATCCTCATCCGGTCATGCTCTTCCTCCGCCCTTGATTTCGCCCATAAGGTCGGCTTTCCCGTGTATCCTGAGCTTTGGAAGATGATGTTTGGCTTTAAAACAGAGGGATGGGTAAGGATGTCGTGAAACCTTTCTGCTGCCTTAACATAGCTCTCTTTGGTCTTTTCTGGAACAAGGCTGATAAAATCCTCATATGTCTTTACATCAGCCGGGTCTACTTTTTTTCCCAGGAGGAATTTTTTATATTGGGAAACATGGGCTGCAGCATGGTGGAAAACCTTTAGCGCTTTTTTCTTTCCGACAACCTCCATCGATTCGGGAGACACCTTAGACATAGCCATCAATGCTTTTTTTGGGTCTTTCTTAACTTCGTTAAGATAGGTGTCAATCATGTCGATGGGAAGCATCTGGAGAAGTTTTTCCTGCAGCATTGAGGCTCAAGGTAAATTTTGAGGAACAGAATATAAAAAACTATCTTTTCTATGTGGCCATTCAGTCGTTTGAAACTCACCGACGATGCACAAATGGGGGGTATTTTTCTTTCTCGACTGACATTTTCAGAATGCTGAATGATTATTTTTCTATCCAAGCACCCCTCCCTGTGCAAACAGATATCTCTTAGGCTTATTCAGGGAGATTTCCAACATCAGAAAATACGCCTTGTAAATTCGGCCCCCACTACTTCAATATTTCAATATTTCAATATTTCACCGTTGGAAAGACAGCCGGAGTTCTTTTCCTGCCTTATTCCTATTGAATTCCCCCTTCCCCTAGTCCTTGTTGAAGATTGCCTTTACTCCTTTTCCAACAAGAATGGGAATCCCTAACACTGGGAAAAGATAGGCATGATTTCCGTTATACGTGATGTTAAAGTTTACGCCGAATCCATCAAGTGTTGAATCTGCATCTCTCCTGAATTTTCCAGTGGCTGAATCTGTGCCTTCCATCCCTATGCTGTGCCTCAACCAGGTGTGCTTCAACTGCAGGGCAGGCGTTACAACGCCATCGGCGAAAATTCCCTTAGGGCCGAGAGGGATAGCATATGCAAACCCTCCCCCGACAACGACGCCCCAATCCCAGTTACTGCCAGAAGCATCAACTTTTCGGTCAATGCCAAAAACATCTGATTTAACTCCAACATCAAGCTCAGAATTAAGATAGCCGAGAAGAGGGCCCCCTTCAATGTTCACAACAAGCCCCTTGCTCCCGATTGGAACTTCGTATCTCGGGAAAAAGCTGAACTGGTGGACGGTGTACTTGTTTTCTATGCCGAGATGGGCGTTAGGGTCAACGATAGGGCCCAACAGGGGGTGGACGGTGGACATAGTAAAACTTCCATCCGTCTTAACGGAGCCGACACTTCCTGTATAGCCAGTATCAAACCAAACCTGCCCATTTCCCAAATCGAATAACTTTAGCTGGAATTCCCCGCCAAAACTCACTTTTAATTTATCGTTCCAGTCTTTAACTTTTGGGAAATTGCTTGCGGTAATGCCAAACAATGCCAATTCAGAGGCAATTTCGTTTGGGATATTCCTCAAATCCCTGTTTGCATCATCAAGCCTATTCCAGGTTACAATGGTTCCGAGGTTTACCGCATATCTTTTTGTTCCTTTAGAAGAGCCTTCCCCACCGACAAGAGCAATCTGACTTTGGTTTCCTGAATATTGCGACGGAAGGATAAATCTTGGCATCTCCGGCATAAGAATGGAAGAAGCTGCACTCGCACTTTGCTGAACGGCAGCGGGCTCCCAAGATGGATTATCTGCTTCAGGTGGCTGAGCATCCGCCCAACCTGGAAATTGGGAGCTTACTGCCTCTCCTCCAATAAATCGGGAAGATTGAGGAGTCAGGATGAGCTTAAAATTTCCAAGAGCATATTGGTTATCTTTTAAATCTTCTACATTTTCTGCAACAGGGCTGTTACCCCCTGGCCCAAAGAATATTTTTCTTGCGGCAGAAGCGGCATCATCTGCGCTTACCGGGGCAGGTGAGCCAAGAACACCATAAAGGACTGCGGGACCAAGGGCAAGCAAAGGAGCGCCTAATGGTGAAGTTTGAGAAACATCATTTGAAGAAACAACGAGGATTGGGCTTCTTCCTTCAACACTCCTTTGCCAAAGATTTGGGTCAGTCAAGTAGAGCGATTGAGTGTCAGTTAGCATCCCCTCCAATTGGCTGTTGACTGGAACTCTTGAAACCTTCCTTCCTATCATTGTGCACCATCCTCCATAAACTGCGCCTCTTGACTTTCCAACCTCCCGAAAGGCTGAGGAATGCCGAGGGCATCTCTTACATTTGCCCGTTTATATTTAAGGATTTATTTAATAAAAAATACATATTGCAAACTATGGTTTAGGGTTTATGTTATGGAGAAGGAAGGTTGGGGGGGAGAGTTAGGGGGAGAGTTAGGGGGAGAGTTGGGGGGAAAGAAGATTGGAAAGAATGGTTGGAAGAAGGATTGCTGCAGTGAGGGAGCATCTTGACCAACAAAGTCATGAGCTTCCCTTTGCCTTCAGCCTTTTTGCCACAAGCAATGAAACTGAAAAAAGGAGCATTGCTGCAAATATCGATGCGGCCACTGCAGAGCCTAATGCTGTGTTGATGCCATCGCTTCCGACTATGGCTGCCCCCGTCATGCCTCCCTGCCCACCCTGCATGAGGATTGAGAACAACCCGGGCTGGGAGAAGAGGCCAATGCTTAAAGACAACAAGACAAGGGCTAATGCGGCGCTGACCTGCAAAGGCGATACAAGATGCCTGTCCAGAAAGAAGCGGACAATGGCCTGCCCGGCCTCTCTAGGCGAGCGCAGAAAAACGTCATGCCTGGCTTTTTCAATCTTAAAGAGGTCTGCACCGCTCAACAGCCGGAAGGATCGCTCAAAATCCCTTCGGGGAATCACGCGGTCATTACCTGACCTGATATACAACGTCGGGACTTTCACATTCTGGAACAAACGTATCCGCGCTTTTTTATCGTCATGGGCAAATTTGGCAAGGTTCCTGATGCAATACCCTGCCCTTTCCGTCAGAAAGAAATCGATAAGCTCCCTGCGGCCATGGTCAAACTTTTTTGCAATCCTCAGCAATGGCTTAATATTTGGAAGGAGCCTCAGCCGCAGAGGAACCTTAATGTCAGGATTAACTACAATGATCGATTTTACCCTGTCGCTGAAAAGCTTGTAATAATACAATGCCACTATAGCCCCCATACTATGGCCAATAAAATGCGCTTTTCTGACACCTTCTTTCCTGAGGATGCGGTCAATGTCGAGAACAAAGTTCTTCATCTTGTATGCATCCAGTTTAGTTGGCTTTCCTGAATGCCCATGGCCCCTCAAATCAGGAATGAGCGTCGAAAATCCCAAATTCTGGAACAACTGGGATTCGTGATGCCAAAAGCGAGTGTCACGGCCAAGGCCATGGAGGAAAACAATAAAAGCTGATGGATTTCTTTTAACCTCATAATACAGAGGAGTGCCGTCAAAGGAGTTAAGCATCATGGTTGCTGCTTTCTCATCGACTGAAGTTTCTCTTTTATTTTCTGGCTGAAGGCCCTGAGCTCAATGCGCCAGATAAACGCCAAAATACCGCCGAGAATAAGCACCATCAGGACAATGCTTGTTGCGGGGCTTTTGATCGCATTATTGCCGATGCCAACAACATTGCCGGTAAAATCACCCATGCCCTGAAACACTTTCTTGAAAAAATTCCGCTCATCGACCGGAATCTCAATCGCTTTTGCAGCCAAGACTGCAGTATCATTGCCGGAGATTTCTGCCACGGTTATAGCGGGCGGGCTTTCAGCAGGCGAGGGCTGGGCAGCATTCGCCTCTACTAGTTTTTCCACTATCTTCTCGATGATGACCTCTTTGGTGACCACGACGGTATAATTTCCTGGAGGGACTTCCTCAGAAAGGTTGAAGGAAACATCCTCGCCAACCTCAAGCTGCACTTTTTTGCTCAACACGATGCTCCCATTGCCCTTGTCGAGGTAGATAGTGGTCTTGTTGTTGTAAGGGATATTGCCTATGTTCTTAATGATGACAGCATTGCCGACAATCTGGGATGATATTTCTGCGGTCGGAACGACGGTGATATTAGATTCCCTGAGCAAACTGCCGCTCTGGACACTTAGGGAATAAGTGTCTGGCTTTATGCTCACATTGACCAAAAATTCTGCTGCCGAGCCCGAGACAACTGAGGTTTTCCATAAGGTAATGTCGGAGAGAAGGAACCTGCCTTTAACAAGTGTTATGTTAACTTCGCTCCCCACTTGATCGTGGGCCTGGTCAAAAACCATAGGGGAGACCTTAAGCACCTCATTGGCTTTCAATGCTGCCTGGCTTATGCCTGGCTCCAATGAAGCGGGTATCTGAACGACGAGAATATCTTTTCCTGCTGCATGGCTGTTCCCGAAGGAGTCATTCACCTTTACTATCAATGGATGGACTCCAGATTTGCTGTTCCCTTCAACCTGGAGGTCAAAAGAGAAAGCGCTATCCTCGATCTGTGTTGTGAATTGGCTCTCCTGGAATTCAATGGCTACTGTCGCCTTGTCAACCGGAGAATGCTGCCTGGATACTGTTCCAGAGATTTTAATAAAACTTCCCGGCTCAACCTGGCTTTTATCTGCTGTGACTGAAAGGTTGAGCAGGCTGCTCACGATGAACTCTTTTGAGGTATGCAAGGCCAATGTGTTGCCATCAAGGCTTTCGACCGAAATCCTTTCGACGCAAATACCTTCATCGAGGGCTCTCACTGGAGGGGCATCAATTGCATAGATCATCCCACGCTCCATCCTCTGAGGGGAGACATAGTAAAGCAATTCCCTGCCCGGGCAGGCCAATACTACCCTGACTAACGTTTCTGCTTCCATATCAAGATTCAATGTGAATGCCAGCGGAATTGTTTCTCCGAGATTAAACCTGTCAAGGCCTGAGGTGATGGTGATAAGCCCAGAGGGAAGCGTCTGGTTGATGATAGTCTCATTTTCATCGGCGAAAGAGAGGGGAGCTAGAGCAAGAGATAGCGCTAAGGACAACACAAAAAACCCAAAAAGCAACAATCTCATTAGCCCAGCCTCTTGTCAACTTCTTCTGCGACATCCTTCAAATCTTCAAAAGCACGCGCCATGTCCTTAGCAACTTCTTCAATTAAACCGCTTAAAGATGGCACCCTTAATAAATATTTTCTTCTTTCATGGATCACTATGCCTGTTTCAAGGAGCCTATTGAGGTGATGGACGACTGTTCCCCGGGTGAGATGAAGGCGCTCTGCAAGGTCATCAGAGCTTATCGGCTGCCTTTTTTTCGTCACCTTCAGAAGCTCGATGAATACACGGTAGCAGGATTTGTCCTTGTCACGCTCCCCGAACAAGCCCAATGAATCCCCTAGCCATTGCAGCTCATAATTTATGTTGCGCTCTTCAGGCTTCCTCATCCTGACAATAGTCACGCGCTGCTGAAATTGATACCTCATCGTAACGCCATTGCAGCTGCAATTTATAAACATTATGGTAAAGTATATTCTCTAGAATAGAAAAGTTTATAAATATGTCTATGTTAACCATGTTTCGTTGACTCAAAGTCAACAGTATCTAAGGGAATGGCCTAAGGAGTTTGGCGGAAAGCTCATGAAACAGGAAAAAAAAGAGCAAAAACAACCGGCGCCTGAAGGCAATCCAAAAAGAGATGAAGCGGATGAAGCCAGCTCAGGCAAGGATGCCGGCAAAGAAGGCCATGAAAAGACCCTGAAGGGCGGTAGCAAGGAAGCTGAAAGCAAAGAAACTGATAACGAAAAAAATGATAACGAAGAATATGATATTAAAGATCAGAAGATTGCTGATTTGACTGAGTCGCTCCAGAGGCTTCAGGCCGAGTTTGAGAATTACAAAAAATATGTTCAAAGGCAGCAGCAGGAAATAGGGAAATATTCCAGGGCTGATGTGCTCTCAAAAATACTGCCGATCGTTGATTCATTTACCATGGCTTTGCAGCATACCTCCAACAAAGAGGAGTTCATCAAAGGGATGGAGCTGCTGTACAGCCAGTTATGGAGCATGCTTGAGCAGGAGGGCATAAGGCCGATAGATTGCGTTGGAAAG
>JACPBU010000009.1 GCA_016180165.1 Candidatus Woesearchaeota archaeon
CCTCGGAGCGGCTCTGCCATCTTCAAAACTCTTGACTGATTTGGCAAGGGCTCTGTGTCCCCGGATGGGGCGACCCCCCACGACGAGCGTAATTCATTATGGCGGTTGAGTTTTGACCTTAGGATGGCAAAGCCGCTCTTGCCGGAGCTTAATACATACGCCATACACATAATTTATTATATTCCCCCGCCTTTATCTCTTTTATGGAAGGCAATATACCTGGGCAAGGTGGAATACTTCACTTTACACTGGAAGATTTCGGAGAGCAACCCTTCCGTAACAATCCTATAAGAACTCTCGAGAAAAGAATAAGGGAATCGAAGCCTGCCAAAGTTTTCCTTCCCGAGGAAACAAAGAACCCTGAGCAGTATGAGTTCCTCAAAGATTATATGTACCTTTTTTTCGCATGGTCGGGAAAATATAGTTTCCGCATCTTTTCACCGAAGTGGTTTTACCAAAGGGCAGGGTATCACTATCCGAAGCTGTTAAGAGGGAATCCTGAAGAAGGGCATTATTTTGAATTTCCCGGGATGAAGAAGGAATCACCAATCAGTTGATAAAAAGGGCATTCTACGGAGAAAAAAGAAAATATGCGGAGGCCAGGACTTTCGATGAGCATCGATTGCAATGCTTCTTCTTCGAACCTGGGAAAGGACTAACCTAACAGGTGTCTTCCAGTCATCGCTTGCGCTCGGCACACCTCATCACTTGCGCCAGGCTGGCCTAAGCTTGGACGAATCCCCTTAAACATTATTGGAGATTTTCTGTCCCGTTTGACCACTCCGGCACCTCCGCACAGGCATTCCAGAACTCGGGGGTTTATAAAAAGGTTTTGGAAAAATAGGTTTTACCCCCACTAAGGCCCGGCTAATGTTTAGAACGTGACCTGTAGACATATGAATCTGCTCTTGCTGACCGGGTAAGATAATAGTGAAGGGGAAACCCCAATCGCTCAAAAAAACTATCAGAATGAAAGAAGGTATAATGTGAATCGGGCCTCATTTTTTTTAAGTATTTGGCATGCATACACCCAACAATTGCCAAATCCGGGTTTGATTCGTTATAAGCCTCCAATATCCCCAAGTTGATCTCCCTTATATTTGAGGGCCTCACCGTGTTCAAAAATGTTGAGGACATATACAACACCATTTTAGCAATTGCGGCCCACTTATCCTTTTGTGGTTCACCTGCCCGTCCTGGATCACTTTGCCTCTCCCTAAATTCCTCTTCATCCTTCTTAAACAATCTCATTAATTTTGGATGCTCAACACGATAATGGTTTTTGTCGCCTGCAATTATCCTGGTGCCCCTCCTTTCATATTCTTCTGCTAATTTTTCAAAATACCCCCGGCTCAGCATCCTAAACTCCCTCCAGTCAACTGGCAATTCAAGCATCAAGGACCGAGGGGTGCCGTATTCTGCGTCAATATGCTCTATCAATCTTTCGAGGTTTTTCTCAAAATGAAGCACTCCAATTATTGTTCCCATTTGATAACCCAAGAGTAACCAACGGATTAAAAACATAACGAATATACTGCTTTACAGGTGTGCTGTGCCTACCTTCTTCGAGAAGGGATAAAAAAATCGGCGGATGCACAGAAAATGCCTTAGTCACCCAACCTCGCGTTATCTATCAGCAAGACACCTAAATTTTTCTTTCCTTCACATCTAAAATAGGCTACCTCATCAAAAGTTTCCCTGCAATAGTGACCGACGTCTGGAAACCCTTCCCTTCCCTCCGTCCAATGCTTGTAATCACTTCTTTTTACCAAGCATCGCCCTAACCATACCATCGTTTCTTCAGGCTTAATCCCTTCCATCAAGCCCAGGACAGTGCCAGGCAAGGCAAACTGGTTTATATTGAGAACTGCATACGTTTCAACACTCCCAACCTCTTTCAAATCATAAAAGAATGGAAAATTTGAATATACCTCAATGTCATTCTTTTTTAGGTATAATAAAGTTCTTTGCGCTCCAAAGGAGGGTATTTCATCGATCACTCCCCCGATTGGAAATGCCAACTCCTTATCCAGGTCATACCTCTGCCTTGCTTTAACATCAGTAAGATACTCGATGGCTTCTCCACTATCTAATAAACGGGGAGTTGCCTGGAAGCCAATCACAACCTGTCCTTTCACCCTACCTCCCATTCCTGGAAAAGATTGAAAAAAGCGGATAGGTTCTGGCAGGTGTTCTGCTGTAACTGCAACCACCCGATACCTTTCATCAGCTGTTAGATGAAAATCAAGCGGTAATCCGGCCCAGTTTTGCTTTTGAACTTCTATTATGCGTGGATGCATCGAATTAAACCGAAATATGTCCTCCACTCTCAGGTTATTTACCAACCTTATTTTCTTTCTTTTCATATTATTTTTTGGGGTTTCTTTCCCTTTAAAAACTTTGTGAATCATAACCTCTTGTTAGTAGTTAAAAATATGGGAGAATATTAGGATAAGCTTAAATAACAAACAAACAGCAATTGGGGCATGGGAACTATCATCCTTGGCATCACCAGCAGCATCGCCTGCTTCAAGGCAGTTGAGCTAGCTCAGAGGCTCAGGAAAAGATACGATGTTGAAGCGATCATGTCAAAAAATGCTGAGGCATTGATCGGTAAGCCGGAGATTGAGAAGGCTCTTGGAAAAAAAGCCCATTCTTCGATGTTTGAGCCCGGCTTTCGTTACAAAGATCATATCAAGACAAAAAAGTTTCCACATATCACTCTTGGGGACAGGGCTTGCCTTATTGTCGTTGCTCCTGCTACAGCTAACCTCATCGGGAAGCTGGCTAACGGGGTTGCTGATGACCTCCTGACGACTGCTATTATTGGCTCCAAAGCGCCTGTGCTGGTGTGCCCTGCGATGAATGTCAATATGTGGGAGCATCCTCTGGTGAAAGCTAACGTAAAAAAATTAAAGGATAACGGCTATCTTTTCGTTGAGCCGGAAAATGGGAAGCTGGCATGCGGGTGGGAGGGCATCGGAAGGCTTGCGGATTTGGGGCAGATCGAAAAGGCGATTGAGGATATTTTTGATAGGCGCAACCGCCTCAAAGGAAAGAAAATCCTTGTGACTGCAGGCGCAACCCTGGAGCCAATCGATCCGGTAAGGTTCATCTCCAACAGGAGCTCGGGGAAGATGGGGATAGCGATTGCCGAGGCTGCTGCAATACAAGGAGCTAAGGTTGTGCTGGTGAGGGGAAGGACCGATGTGGAGCCAGCTGGATGTTTGGCAGTAAATAGGGAGATTAAGCGGGAAAAAAGCGGGAAGATTGGCAGAACCATCGGCGGAATGGGGGGCGGAACGATAAAAGATGTCCGCGTTGAGACTGTTGAGGAGATGAAATGTGCGATACAGAAAAACATACCGGGCTGCTATGCAGTCTTCCACGCCGCTGCGGTGTCTGACTTTGTCGTTAAGCATAAGGCTGAAGGAAAGATAAAATCGGGAAGGGAACTTGCTTTAGAGCTTTTCCCTGCAACAAAGATTTTGGAACACATCAAGGGCTGGAATCCACATGTTAAGCTGATTGGGTTTAAGGCAGAGTATGCCATTCCTCAAAAGATGCTGATTGAAAGGGCATTTTCCCTCCTTAACAAATCGAAAGCTGATTTCATTGTTGCCAACGACGTCGGAAAAAATGCGGTTTTTGGAAGCGACAGCAATAATGTTTTTATAGTCAGGAACCGAAAAGGAAAAAAGAGGGTATTAAAAGATTGCGGGAAAAAAGGTGAAATTGCAGCGCATTTGCTCGCTCTCATTAGGTAATGGCTGCAGGCATAACGTTTATTTTACAGCCTGAAACAACGCTAAGTTGAGAGTATCCAAGTGCGTTTGGCTTCGGAGGAGGGTAAAATCAGGCTTCATTGGCAGGTTTGTACTGTAACAGGTTCATTCTTTTTTCTCCTTCTTTTATTTCCTGCCAATGGCCTAGACAGCCCAGTTGGGCTTGTTCGCGCCAATGGCACCATCTTTATCTTTAATAATGGGACTGCCATGGAACCTTTTTGGTTTTCAGGGACAAATGCCTATTTCCTCTGGTTTGGGAGCTTCAGCTGTAATAAGACCAATCCGCATCCTAAAGGATATTGCGTGCCTGAGCTTCTCGACGATGCAAAGGCGATGAACTTTACCGTCATACGCACATGGGCTTTTGGGGAAGCTGATAATTGGGGGGCAAATAATACTTACAGCTACTCGTTCCAGCCAGAGCCGGGTGTTTATGATGAGCGGACGTTTTCTCATTTTGACAAAGTCATCGAAGAGGCGGGAAAAAGAGGGCTGAAGCTACTCTTAACCCTGGCAAACAATTGGAATGATTATGGGGGCATTTTTACAACGATAGCTGCACGCAGGGCCTTTACAGGCGGTATGTCTCTTATTTTTTGAACAGGACGAACACCCTTACAGGAATCAAGTATAAGGATGATCCAACAATATTTGCATGGGAGCTGGCGAATGAGCCAAGAGCAAGGTCAGACAGAGCCGGAAATCTCATCTATCGCTGGATCGAAAACAGCAGCGCATTCATCAAATCGATTGACAGCAGCCACATGGTTGCAACAGGCGAAGATGGATTTTATGTGAATAAGATTGGCAGGCCGGAGTATGGCCATGAGGGTTATGATGGGAGTGACTTCATCAACAACAGCAGGATACCATCGATAGACTATGCCTCCTTCCACATCTATGATTGGACAGGATATGGCAACAGCCTATACTGGGTCCAGGAGCATGCCTATGACGCGCATCTCACCATCAAAAAGCCTATTGTTGCCGGAGAGCTCGGCTACAGCAGATATTCTGAAAATTTCGAGAAGTTCATGAAAGGGTGGTATGGGGAGATCGAAAAACAGAAAGTTAATGGGGACTTCCTCTGGATGCTCTGCCCAACGAATTTCGCTGAATCAGGGGGGAGATGCATCTCCTATCCCGGAAACAATATCACCCTGTCCATCGCCAACCATTCCAACCGCATGAATCAGATGGCAAACCATGCACCGGAAATCATGGTTGTGCAGAATGCAACGGTAAACGAAAGCGATGATGCGTTTGTTCAGGTGATGATATCCGATGAGGATGATGACCCCGTCTATGTGTCAATCAACAGCACAGCCCTCTCTTATGAAAACGATGGCTTCAGATGGGAGACGACTTTCGGGGATGAAGGGAATCACACTTTTCAGGTGAATGCAAGCGACGGGATTTCCCAGAGTTCAGCTGCCTTCACCGTTTCCGTTGGCAAGAAGAGCGTGGCAGGCTGCATTGAGCCTGCCGGCGGCATGATGCTCAATGAAAGCGCTGTGCTGTGCCCCAACATCTATCTCTTCAATAACAGCGGCAATGGAATAACCATCGGCAGGGATAATATCAGCCTTGATTGCAGCAAAGCTATACTTGTTGGAAAGGGCGGTTATTGGGGGATATACATCGACTATTTCAGAAGGAATGTTTCTGTAAGTAATTGCGAGGTAAGGAATTTTGGGGAAGGAATCTACTTTACGGGAGAAGGCATCCTCCTCTATAAAAATAAAGGGAGCAACAACAACAACCAATTTTATTGCAACGGCTGCAGGAATTCCATCATACTCAATAATTCAGCATTTTGCAATAGAACCACCAATCAAATGGGATTTTCCATAGGCGGCAGCAATAATTCTGTCATAAAAAACACTGCAAAACAATGCGGCAGGAACTGGGATTATGGCGGTATAAGGGTTAGCGGCAGCAATCAAAATGTTTCTGATAACTTTGTTTCCGGCAATTATGAGGGGTTTATAGCCAATTCCCTGAACTCCACGTTTTACCGGAACATCGCGTCCAACAATTCTGATAATAGCCTTGCGATTAGCTATGCATCTGGGAACATCTTTATGAACAATTCGTGGACACTCGGGGGTTCAGGAGCCTATTTCCAGCAAGCCTCAGGAAATTATTTTTATAATAATTCGCTATGGAATTTTTGGGCGGCGGTGAGGCTGATTGATAACTCCCACAACAATTCATTTGCTGATAATATTCTTTTAAACAACACCTATGCTATAAGCTCTTTGGAAAATAATTCCAACAATTCATTCTACCATAACCTGTTCATCAATAACAATTATCTTTTTTCCGGCAGCTTTAAGAATTCAAGCTGGAGCATGGATGGGGAAGGGAACTATTGGTCATCTTTTGATGAAGAAAGCGAAGGATGCTTCGATGATGATTATGACAAAATTTGTGATTCACCATTTGTCATCACCGGGAATGAGACTGATTCTTTTCCATTCTCGAAGAAACAAGGGTGGCTTAGTGAGACTTACTTTTTTCCTTTAACGCTGAAAAGAGGATGGAACCTGGCTTCATTGCCCCTTGCGGTGCGAAATGCAACTGTCTCTTCAGTCTTCTCATCTCTCACCGGTAATTTCAGCGGAATATTTACCTATCACAAAAGCGGGTGGGCTAAGCTGAGGCTGAATGACACGCTGGAACACGGGACTGGTTTCTGGATAAAGGCAAATTCACCAGCAACAGTTGAATTAGAGGGCCTTAGGTTCAATACGGCAGAATATAATCGAACAGCAGAATCTGACAATATGGCAGAATATAATCTTACTCAGGGATGGAATCTGTTGGGGTATCCAGATTTAACATCAAGGTTTGCAAATGTGACATTCAACAGTTCTTTTGCGAAATGGCTGATCCGCTACAACAGCAGCAGGTGGGATGCATTCAGCTTTCAACAGGAGAACCTCAGCACATTTACTGTCATGAAACCTGGCTATGGATATTGGATCAAGGTGTCGAAGAATGTTACTTTGGCATTTCATTGATGGTTATTTCTCCGTCTTATCAAGCCTACCCAATCCATATGCTCTATCCGGTCCATATGCTCTATCTAATCAATCCGCTCTATTTAATCCATATGCTTTACCCAATACAAATGCTCCATCATCTTTATCAGCCACGTTTTATCTGCCAGCTATTCTTGAATGCTACCATCCCATCCGGTCTTTGATGGGGTGTGGCCGGATTTTTTTGAATATTTGAGGTAATCAAGCTATTGCAGTTACAGCTTTTTTTTCAAATCCTCCGGCTCAACCTGTTGTTCCATACTTATAGCCGTATCTCAATCTTGCCAAAAAACGGCCTGAGCAATTCCCTAAAATCGTTGAGATCTTTCTCAGAATAAGCCTGCTCTTTATAGAATGATGTGTCCATAAGGTCCCCCATCGGCTTGAACTGCTGGAGGCAGTATTTTTTCGCCCCCCTGATCCATGCCGCAATCTCAAGGAAATCGCTCTCTTTGACGATTGCGGGAAGGGAGGTTGTCCGGAATTCATACTCTACCCCGCTGCCCATCATCAATTTGGCAGTTTCTTTTATGGCTTCAATATCTGCTTTTGCACCGGCCGCAATCGCATACCCTGAAGGGGAAGCCTTGATGTCCATGGCGATGTAGTCCAGGAGTTTATCATCAACCAACTCCTTGAGCATCTTTGGGTTTGTTCCGTTGGTGTCCAGCTTGACAAGAAATCCGAGCGCCTTTATTTTTTTTATAAAATCCGGCAGATCCTTGTGAATTGTCGGCTCGCCCCCGGTGATAACAACGCCATCCAGTTTGCCTTTTCTGGTTCCGAGGAAAGAAAATATATCTTCCTGAGAAATTTCAGGAAGCTTTGTGCTGTTAGTTGCAAGCGGCTTATTGTAGCAGTAAGGGCATCTCCAGGGGCAGCCTGCTGTGAAAACGATGGCAGCAAGCTGGCCGGGGAAGTCCAGCAATGTCAACGGCTGAAAACCTTTGATGATCATAGCCAGCACTCCAGCCCATCGGCTCTTTCTGAGCAGAATATCCCGATATCCTTGTTATCGGTTTGCTTGCGGTCCATCAGGTTAAATCCCCTCAGCTGTAAATCTCTACTCTTCCCGCAGGGGCATGCCCAAGGTGGCAAACCTGCTTGCTTCGGAGACCTTAAAGGAATATTCCTTCCTGTCTTTGAACTCTTCCTGCTTGCCCAGGTTCCATTGCTGGACGGGGCGATGATAGCCAACTACCCTGCTGAAAACTTCACAATTCTTATTGCATACTTTCTTTTCTGATTCCATCATCAATCACCTCTGTTTTTTATATCGATGTTCTCCAGACAATCTTATGAAAAAAGATTTAATGCCCTATCACTTTAGTTTTAGGGTTCCTTATTTGCTTAATGGCTGCACAATGCCCACTTCTTTTTCAACCGCCCCGGCTTCCATGGGCTGGTCAATCTCATGCGGGCAGGAGAAGTGCTCTCCAGCGACATAGCCATGCGTCGGGCAGATGCTGAAGGTAGGAGTTATGGTAAAGTAAGGGAGCCTGAAGTTCTCCGCAACCCTTTTCACCAGCTTTTTGCAGGACTCTGCGTCGCTGATCTTCTCTCCGAGGAATCCGTGCAAGACTGTCCCTCCCGTGTATTTGGACTGCAGTGAGTCCTGCAGCTCGAGGGCCTCAAAGACATCCTCAGTATAGTTGACGGGCAATTGTGTGGAATTGGTGTAGTAAGGCTGGCCTTTGCCGGCAGTGATGATATCGGCATATTTCTTTCGGTCTATCCTCGCCAGCCGATAGGAGGTCCCCTCCGCAGGTGTGGCCTCAAGGTTATACATGTGCTTGGTCTCTTCCTGGAATGCTGCAAGCTTGCTGCGCATAAAATCAAGGGCCTCCATGGCAAATTCTCTCCCCTCTTTTGTCGCTGTGGTGACCTCACTGCCAAAAAAATTCTGGAGCGCCTCATTCATGCCGACAATGCCGATAGTGCTGAAGTGGTTATGGACGCTGCCGAGATACCTCTTGGAGAAGGGCATCAGCCCCTTTTCCATGTTGTGCTCTACAAGCTTTCTTTTTATCTCAAGGGAATCCCTGCCCATATCCATCAGCTTCTCGATGCGCTTGAGAAATTCCTCCTTGCTTTTGGAGAGGTAGCCGATCCTTGGCAGGTTTAAGGTGACAACACCGATGGAGCCGGTCATCTCAGCAGAACCGAACAAGCCGCCCCCTCTTGTGCGGAGCTCACGCATATCCATCTGCAGCCTGCAGCACATGCTCCTCACATCCCCCGGATTCAAGGCAGAATTGATAAAGTTCTGGAAGTAGGGGAGGCCGTATTTTGCAGTCATCTCAAACAGGAGCTTTGCGTTTTCTGAATCCCAGTCAAAGTCCCGTGTGATATTATAAGTCGGTATCGGAAAGGTAAAGACTCTGCCTTTGGCGTCCCCCCTTGCCATGACCTCAATGAAAGCCTTGTTGATCATATCCATCTCATGCTGGCATTCGCCGTAGGAAAATTCCTTCCTTTTCCCTCCAACAACCGCTTTCTTCTTTTTCATGTCCTCGGGGCAGACCCAGTCAAGGGTGATATTGCTGAAGGGGGTATTTCCGGTAACAAATACTGTTCCGTTCCTCCTGGCAACAAATGTCCCGTTTTCAGTAGTTGGGCACCACACTTTTCCATGATAGGCAGCCCTTGAAAGTTTTACCAGCGTGTTTTGATTCCTTATGATGTTGATTTGAGATACCCTATTTTCACGGATATTGATTGATGTCCCCCAACCCACCAAAGCGCACAATTCCTGAAGGGCATCAACAACCCCTGTGTCTTTTGAGTAGATCCTAACTCTCCCTTTTCTTTCCCTGTGGCCATCTCCCAGGATGTAAGTCTCTAAGAACAGCTTAATCTGCGGAGCGGAAAGGCTGGCGATAAAGGGGGGTATTTGTTTTTCATTGATCGTCTCTCTCACTTTCCGGGAGCTTTCCTGGCTAAGCCTGAACCGAATCATAGGGGATCTGCCAAATCCATGGACTCTTTTTGTTTCATCCCACCGAAAACCATTATCCTTCAGGCATGCCCTTATCTTTCTTACATTGCTGTAATTCTTTTCAGACTGATAAATCGCCACCCTCTTCCTGTTTTCAGAAAATGTCCCTTCTGCGACAAGCCAGGCGAGCAGCTCAACTCTGGATGCAGCTATCTCTTTTTTTGATTCGGTAATTCCCGAATTGGGGACAAGTATTCCTGTCTTAAATGACATAAGAGCCTCAGCTTCCTCGAGAGCATATCCTTTGACATTGAACTTTTTTCTGACTACCCTGTGATTGGGAGTTACCAGCTGGTCCTGCGTCCGGTTAGCAATTCTTATCAAATCGCCGCTATAGGGATAGGACTTTACTCTTGATGGCGATAGATAGTCTATGCTTCCTGTCGCAATATTGAATGTTGCAATCTTATCTTTCTTCAGCTCAATCTCATCGCAAAATTTCCAGCCATTATCGGTCAAAGCCTGAGTGTCATCGCTGACACATTGGCCGCCCCATCTCGATGGGATGTTCATGTTGAACACAAAGCCCTGGATGGCATGATGCACCTCATCATAGGAAAGCCTGTCTGCCTTTACGAAGGGAGCAAGGTAAGTGTCAAAGCTTGAGAACGCCTGGGCGCCGGCCCATTCATTCTGCAGTGTTCCGATAAAATTTATCATCTGCCATAATGCAGAGCCAAGATGCTTAGGGGGCGTTGATTCTGTCCTTCCCGAAACGCCATTGAAGCCTTCCTCAAGCAACTGCCGCAGGCTCCAGCCTGCACAATAACCAGCTATGCCCATGCTCAGGTCATGGATGTGGAAATCTCCGTCGATATGAGCCTTTGCGATATGCTCTGGGTAAACCTTATTGAGCGTGTAATGCGCCATCATGCTCCCGGCAAGATGCATCAGGAGCCCGGACAGGGAATAGTTCATATTGCTGTTTTCTGCGACACGCCAGTCAGTCTTTGCAAGATAGCCGTCCATCGTCTTCTGGACATCAAGGGCAAAGCTTTTTGCCTCACGCAATTCCTCATGCTGCTTCCTGTAGAGGATGTAGGCTTTGGCTGCTTCAGGCTCTTTTTCGAGGATGAGCGTCCTTTCGACAAGGTCCTGGATGCTTTCGACGCTTGGCAGGCCATTGTCCCGGAAAAACAATTCCAGGATGTCAAAGACCTTTTTAGCAATCTCTCCAGCCCTTTCAGGGTTATCCTTGCCGACTGCCTTGAAAGCACGGTCAACCGCATTGATGATCTTGCTCTCTTCAAAGAGGACGATAGAGCCATTTCTTTTCTTAACCCGCTTAATAATATAAGATTCTGCCATCTCAATCACCTTTTTTCATTCTTAGAATAAATCGGATACAAAATGTTGTGTCCAACTCAGGATACAAACACAACAGGTTGTGGTAAGGTGTTTGCTATTATTTAAATATTTGTATTGTAGAGAATATAGGTCGGCTGGAATTTTTTCCCAGCAATGCGAAATTCGGACTAAAGCTGATTGATAATCTGCTTTCGGATCAAACCTGGTTGACCTTCTTTTTTTTTAAAAAAGACCCGATTGTCTGGACGGTGGTATCGAGGATCCTCTCCAGCGCTTCCTGGCTGTAAAAGGCAATATGGGGCGTAAACACTACATTGTCTTTCTGTAGGATAAGATGGTCTTTTGCCAGCTGATGCAGCGCTTTGGTGTTTTTCGGCTCATGGAGAATCTGCTTCTCTTCCTTAATCAGCTCCTCTCCCTCGATGACGTCAAGGCCGGCTCCGCTAACAGTGCCTTTATCAAGTGCTTCCAGAAGTGCGCTGGATTCAATCACGCTCCCCCTTGAGGTGTTGATAAGTATCGCCCCTTTTTTTATTGTGTGAATATTTCTTTTATTGATGAGATGGTTGGTCTGGTTGTTTGAAGGGACATGGAGGGTGATGATGTCGGAGCTTTTCAGGAGCTCACCAAGCGGGACATAGCTGAAGCCAAGCACCTCTGCAAGAAAATTATTCTGAAAAGCGTCATATGCCACTACTTCCATACCAAAACCTTTTGCGATCCTGATGACATGGAGGCCTATCTTTCCTGCTCCTATGACGCCCAAGGTCTTGCCCTTCAGGTCAAATCCTTTCAGCCCTTCGATCGAATAATCCTGGCGCATCGACCTCACATAGGCTTTGTGGACATTCCTTGAAAGGCTCAGGATGAGGGCGAAGGTGTGTTCTGCGACGGTATTCTCCCCGTAAGAGGGGACATTAGCCACTGTTATCCCTTTCTTTTTGCAGGCTCCAATATCAATGTGGTCATACCCCGTTGACCTTGTGGCAATGAGCTTTAGGAGGGGAAGCTTGTTTAGAATGTCCTTTGAAATTTTTGAATAGATGAAGATTGAAATTATGGCGGCGCCTTTTGCCCTGCCTGCATTCTCTTCAGATAAAGGGGCTTCTGAGAACATCAGCGGATGCCCCTTTAGGCGCCTCTTTAGGAATTCTTTTTCCCAGCCCTTTACCTCAAAGATTGCTATCTTTAGCTTTGGCATCAAGCTGCCTTGAGCAAATATCTATTTAAGGCTTATCATTTTTGGCATTAATATTCCAACATAACAGCAAATCTCATTAATTATGGAACATAAATAATGCTTTGCATTTTATAGTGCTCAAAAACCTTTGGTTTTTGACACCTTTGTGAATTTTGATAGGATAGTAAATTGCATATAAAAAGATTCAATATCTGTGCAATTTAATCAGGGCAAGGACCCTTGTTATATCTCTGTGCAATTTACTATCAGGGCAGGGCCCCTTGTTATTGAACGCCGGGTTTTGGTGCCCATATGCACGGGGAAATGCTTAATTTGCCATCTTTTGCCCACTGCTCAAGAACTTTCACAATAGCTTTCTGTTCTGATGCAAATCCTCCAGCACCAAAACGAAAAGAATGCCAGCTTAGAATCATCCTCCCATAATATTCGGGAGAGCGAAGGAACACACCTTTCAATCTGGATTGAATCTCATCTGAATCATTATAACCCCCAAAATGGGGAAGCATCTCTGTGAAGGCCAAAAATTCAGCGACCGGCGGGGATACAAACTTAAACCGCTTATGTTTCCCAACTGGGACTCCTGTGATTATAGAGAACCTATTCTCTGCATAATCAAGGGCTTTTAAAATCCTCAAATCCCTTCTGGCATCTCCTGCAGCCAACATTTTTGAATCCGGCTCAACTCCTGCATGTTTCCATATAGCTTCCTCAAGTCCTCGCAGGGGGATATATCTTTGACCGTCCACCAAATATTTTACTGCAAAAGGCCGGCATATTTCGTGAAGACCAACGAGGGATTTCGACCCAGAATCAAAAATTGAGCGATAGAACTCCCTTTCATTGGGGAACTTATCCCTTAAGTCCGAGGCAAGGCGTTGTGTGAACTTTTCCAGCATATGATAAACATTTTGGCCAACTCCAACTTTATTCAGAAGCAGATAGGCAGCTGGCTGAAAGAGCTGAGGGTCACGAATGAACCAAGGCAGCGCCTCAAAGCCAAGCCTGCCCAATGTTTCCTCGGACAGGGCTTTTGCCCTCTGGTGAGTAAAATCATCTATTCTTATATCCTCGAATGACTCTTTCTGCAATGCGGCCTCAGGGAAATAAGCTCTTATAAAGCCATCAGACAAAGGGCTTTGCATGGAAATTTTTGGCATATCTGCCTAGGTGACTCCCATATCTGGGGGGAGAACATGG
>JACPBU010000182.1 GCA_016180165.1 Candidatus Woesearchaeota archaeon
AAAAATGTGGACTATTCTTGGAGAAAACCGCAAGATTTTTAAAAATATGGAATATCCATTCCATAATGGACCAAAAGGATGAGAAGATTTTGGAAATATTACGGGAGGATAGCAGCCTTTCCACACAGGAGATCTCAAGGAAAACCGGGATTCCCATCACTACAGTGCACCATCACATCAAAAAAATGAAGAGTGAGGGGATCATCACCCAATTTACCATCAATGTTGATGAAGAGAAAGCAGGGTTTCCCATCGAGGCCTTTGTCCTTATAACTATTGATTTTGAAAAACTAACCAAAGTGGAGATCAACCAGCATGAAGTGCTGAGGAGGCTCCTGAAGCATCCCCACGTTGAAAGCGGCTATGTCGTTGCCGGAGAGACTGATATCGTGCTGAAGGTCAAAGAAAAGAGCCTCCATGACCTTGATGTGTTTCTGACACAGTTTGTCTGGAGCGTCACAGGAGTCAGGAAGACGCATACTCTGGTTTGCCTGAGAGGGAAGTAGGTTTTTTGTTGAGGGGGAGTGTCGGGCAGTAAAGGAGAACATGATAGTTGAGCATGTTATGGTAAATCTCATCGTTTATGGAACTTTTGTGAGATTTCCCAGAACAGTAAATTGCATATTAAAAGTTCCAATATTTGTGCAATTTACTATTAATGCGCGCTTTACGGGTTGAGGTGCAGAAACTTTTATATAATCCCTTGCCGGAAGCTGCTCTATGAACCAATTTTGGAGGGCGGCAATCATGCTGTTGGCAGTTTTATTTCTTCTTTCCTGCAAGACAACTGGGCGGGGTTATTTTTCCGGGGAGGGCTTTTCAGCGTCAAGGAGTGTGCTGTTGAGCACCGTCACCATCGATATTGCCTTTGAGCCTGCACAGATCGCAGACAATGAGATTGTTCTTTTGGCCGAAGAAATGCCCCCTGGAGTTTCCGTGGCCAGCGGGAGCGCAAATCCTCCTGCAGATTTCGAAGATGGGAAAAGAATCATCTGGATATTCACCAAAGGGTATGACCAGCAGTTAGGCATTTTTCAGCTCAGCAAAAGGATACCTGAAAGTGTAAGCTACCAAATATCGGGCAGTGCTGATGCGCCTTCCATCAAGGGAAGCTGGGGGCTGAAGGAAGCGAACAAGCAGGGGCTTGTCAGCACCTGAGGGCATGGAATCCCAACAGTTGTTTTATATGCTGAACCTTCCTCTTCTAAAATGTAGAAAAAAGCAGCCAGTGTCGATGAAAAAACATTGTACACCCACTAAGTATCATCCCTTAAACAGCTGGTCGATGACGTCGAGAGTAAACAGCATTATTGCCTCTGTCTGGGTCTTTGTCGGGGAGAAGGATTCCTGCTTCTTGTGGACTGAGGAAATCCTCACCTGATTGATAAGATGGATCTGGTTTGATAGGCCAGGGGGGAGCTTTACGCTCTTTTCTGCCATCTTTGCGATGAGATTTCCCAGGCCGATGCCTGGGCTCTTTTCCAAAAGGTCGTTGTTCGTCACCTCAAAATATTTCCGGTGCAAGGCAGTTTCCATAAGCCTTCCGCAGAGGATGATTGCGCTCCTGTAGCAGGCGTGGCGGAAGCATCTTTTCAGCTCATCGATGTCTGCATGCATCTCCGCCCTGATTGGCTCAGGCAGATTTTGCGCTGTCAGGGAAAACTCAATCTCTTTTGCCTTGGGCAAATCCTGCGATCCAGCCAAGCTCTTCAGTTTCACTAACTCTTTTTGGAGCAGGCCCAGATTATGCTGTTGAAATGCCTTTGAGATTTCCTGCTCAATCTCCTGAACATCATTTGAAGCATCAACCGCAAGTAAGCCGCTTTGCCTTACCGCCGGCCGGGGAAATGTTGTTCTTATTAAGATGGGCTATCGCAGCTTCGCATCTTTCGATAGTGGTTTTCAGTTCTGTCATCGTCACCCAAAGTCGGAAAGTTTCTGCTGGTGCTTTATCTGAGCCAAAAGCTGGCTTTCCCGCAAAATGGCATCAAAGCTGATGTTAAATTTCCTGCTGATATAATGCTTTGCGTAAGTCTCCATGAGCTCAAGGGAAGAGAATGTAATTGGCCTGTTCTGCATGGCTTTTCTTGCTGCCTCTCTGACGACAAAGACACCTAAGGGAACCTCATACGCTTCAGTGATGAAGCGCAGCGCGAGGACTGATGCCTGCCTTTTTATTTCTTTCAGCTTTTCTGCGATGGCAAGCCTTGCAGCGTAAAATCCGCCTGCTGTCTCCTCGGCGTAGCTTTTCCTCCCATCATAGGGCTCGTAGTCTGACATCATGCTGGGAGCTTCTGGGTTTAGAGGCGATGCATACATCTCAAACAGCTCATAAGAATACAC
>JACPBU010000010.1 GCA_016180165.1 Candidatus Woesearchaeota archaeon
TTTATTTTATTATTTATTACATTATTTATGTTTTTGTTTGTTTTATTGTTTATTTATTTCTATATAGAAAAGAATTGTTATTTAAAATTATAATGGTTACTATATTTATATATTTATTTACTTTTTTCAATTATATTAGTTATTTATCAATAAATCTGTTTATCAACCATAGCTCCCACCTCCCGATACCCTAAACTACTGCAGGCTTTTGCCTGCGGGGTTCTTTCCTATCTCGGGCCTAAATATAACTCCAAAACATAACACCTCAACTATAATGTCTCGGCTATATACTAAAATTATTACTCATGATAATAACAATAACTCAATTCTAAGATTATTGCCCCTATGCTCTTTCAAATGGACGGCTGACTTAATCGTGAGCACCCCCCTCCCAACAACAAATTCAGCTTTTCCATGAGAAATGATGGGGTGTCTGCAACAAACCCAAAACTATAAATACCTGCATTTCTTATGGAGATTTTATGGGGGATAAGGCATTAATTGACTTTTTTAGGGAGTATGTAACTCAGGAGAGCTTATTTGTCGAAAAAAAGGCACTCCAAAGCAATTACCTCCCGGACCGGATAAACCACAGAGAAGAACAAATAACTCAGGTCTCCCGGATTCTGGCGCCAGCACTGAGGCTTGAAAGGCCATCAAATCTGTTCATCTATGGGAAGACCGGCACAGGGAAGACACTTGTTGCCAACTATGTTTCTTCCAATATCTTACTTGCCGCCCAGGAAAAAAACATCCAGATCAAAACGGCATATGTGAATTGCAAATTAAAGAAAATGGCAGATACTGAGTACCGCATCATCTCGCAGCTTATCCGGGAACTGGGAGGTGAAATTGCTCCAACTGGGCTGCCAACCGACGAGGTGTACCGCACGTTTTTTGAACTTCTGGATAACAAGCCAACGATGGTGCTCCTGGTGCTTGATGAAATCGACCAGCTGGTCAAAAAAGTGGGAGACGAGATACTCTACAACCTTGTCAGGATAAATGAAGACCTTAAAAAATCGCAGATATCTATCCTTGGCATATCCAACGATGCGACTTTTTTGAACACTGCAGATCCCCGAGTAAAATCCTCGCTTTCTGAGGAGGAGCTGATTTTCCCGCCCTATAACGCCTTCCAGCTGCAGGACATCCTCAAAGAGAGGGCGCTTCTTGCCTTTAAGCGGGGGGTTGTTGAAGAGGGGGTAATCCAAAAATGTGCTGCTTATGCTGCACGGGAGCATGGAGATGCCCGAAGGGCTCTTGAATTGCTTAGGGTTTCGGGAGAGATTGCAGAGCGGCTGGGGCTGCAGAAGCTTTCCCTTTCACATGTTGACCAGGCAGAAGACAAAATTGAGAAAGACACATTGACTGAGATTATCCACGTTCAGCCCAAGCAGTCCCAGGCAATCATCTACACCCTCCTCTGCCTTCGCGGCAAAAAAGAAGGTTCTGTCCTCACTGGGGAAATCTATGCCCATTACAAACTTTTTTCTGGAAAAGTTGGGCTTCGGCCCCTGACTCAAAGAAGAATATCTGATGTGCTTGCAGAGCTTGATATGCTTGGAGTCATCAACGCAAAGGTCATCTCTAAAGGAAGGTATGGCCGGACCAGGGAGATATCCCTCTTAATCCCCGAACCTATGGTAGAGCAAATAAAAAAATCCCTCGAGGAGGCTCTCGCAGTTACTTAACTTTCATATGGCAACCGACTCAGCAGCCAGAAAAAACGCCATTGGGTTCTTTCTCAACAAAGGGATACTCCTCAGTGATGATATCCTTGATGAGCTTACTGATATCGATACCTGCTCAAACGCCTATACCTCTCTCAAGGAGAAGATCAACCAAGAGAGGTTCCTTGTCCTGAACAAAGACGTGTCCTCTGCAATGGGGAATAGGCTCCCTTCAGAAATCAACTGGGTCGACCTTGAAAAGGCAAAAGCCCTGCTTGAAAAAGGCAAGAACCCGAGCCTTTATGGGCAATTTCTCCATTACCTTGCAGCCCAGGAAAAAAATCATCAACAACCGCCAAACGGAGTTGTCGTGCTTTCATCCGCTACCGAGGACTCCCGAAAAAGGGATGTGCAGGATTTTGTTTCCTATTTCAACCTCAGGTTTGCTGCGCTTTCCAAAATACTTCTTGAGCATCCAGAACTCAGGCAGACCATCGCAATAAACAAGGCGCTCACCAAAAAAGAACGCGAAAACATTGCCATCATCGGGATGGTCAGTGAGAAGAGGGTGACAAAAAATGGCAACCTTTCAGTAACCCTCGAGGACCCGACCGGCTCTATCAGGGTGCTGTTCAGCAAGAATAAGCAAGAAACATACGAACAAGCGAAAGCATTGGTCTTTGACGAAGTTGTAGGGATCACCGGCACCAGTGCCGACAAAGCCATCTTTGCCAACCAAATCATCCTTCCTGGAGTCATCAAGAAAGAACCGAAAAAAAGCGACATGCCCGGCTATGCCCTTTTTTTGTCAGACCTCCACATCGGTTCGCAGAAATTCCTTCACGAGGCTTTTGAGAAGCTGCTTTCCTGGATATGCGGGGAGAGCGGCACAGAGCAGCAGAGGGAGATCGCATCCCAGCTCAAGTACATCTTTATCGTCGGGGATCTGGTCGATGGCGTCGGCATCTATCCCGGTCAGGAAAAAGAGCTGGCTATCCAGGATATTTATGACCAATATCGAGAATGTGCAAGGCTCCTCAGTAAAATCCCCTCAACTATTCCCATAATCATCTGTGCCGGAAACCATGATGCGGTCAGGCTGGCTGAACCCCAGCCGATGCTCTACAACGATTTGGCTGAGCCGCTCCTCAAGCTTCCCAATGTCATCCTTGTCTCAAACCCCTCGGTCGTGAATATCCATTCTTCTCCTACATTTCCTGGAATCAATATCCTTCTCTACCACGGCTACAGCTTTGATTACTACATCGCAAATGTGGATGAAATAAGAAATAATGGCGGCTACGATCGTGCAGACCTTGTGATGAAATTCCTCCTGCAGCGCCGCCATCTTGCTCCAACCCATAATTCAACCGTATATACTCCCACAACTGACAAAGACCACCTGTTTATCTCCCAATCTCCCGATATCTTTGTCACAGGGCATCTCCATAAATCTGCAATTGCCAATTACAAGAATATCACTCTCATTGGGGGCTCATGTTTTCAGGGAAGGACAGCATTCCAGGAAAAAGTCGGCCATAATCCTGATCCTGGCAAGGTGCCTGCCGTCAACCTGCAGACAAGGGAAATTAAGGTGCTGAGGTTCTGCTGATATGGCCTATGCCCATAACGCGATTGAAGCAAAGGGATTCATCGTCCCGATCATGGGGCCCTGCTGATATGGCAGATATCCATAGCGATGAGCTTGAGCAATATTTCCTGAAGCTTGAGCAGGGAATCCAGCTTGCTTATGAAGTGGCAGCAAAAGCGCGGGCTAAAGGGTTTGATCCTGAAGAGACAGTCCCCGTGCCGTTGGCAAAAGATATGGCTGAGCGTGTCGAAGGAATCGTCGCTACTGTATTCCCCAGCCTGCTCCATTCGGGGCTTGCTGAGCGCATCAAGGAATTAGCGCAGGAACTTGGAGATCTTGACTGGAGGGTAGCTTTTAAGATATCTCTTGAGGTTGCCCAAGAAAAATTTTGTAAGTTTCCCTCGAAAGAAAAAGCGATGGAAACGGGCATACGGGTTGGCATAGCGTATCTCACCCTCGGCATCGTGTCTTCCCCTCTTGAAGGCTTTGTCGAGCTTAAAATAAAAAAACGCCATGACGGGCAGGAGTTTTTTTCACTTATGTTTTCTGGCCCTATCAGATCTGCCGGCGGGACAGCAGAGGCAGCATCTCTCGTCGTGGCAGATTATGTCCGTGTGCATATGGGGTATGCACCTTATGACCCGACTGAGGAAGAGGTCCAAAGGCTCGTCACCGAAATCTACGATTACCATGATTACATCACCAACCTGCAATATCTCCCGAGCCAGGAAGAGATCGCATTTCTCGGGAAACATCTCCCCGTCATGGTCAATGGGGACCCTTCTGAAGAAAGGGAGGTCTCAAACTTCAAGGATATCCCCCGGATAGAGACCAACAGGATCAGGAGCGGCATCTGCCTGGTCCTTGCTGAAGGGATGGCCCAAAAAGCGAAGAAGGTATATCCGAAACTTGCGAAGTTAGATCCTTCTTTCCGGCTTGAGCATTGGTCGTTCCTGAGCGACTTCATCGCATTGCAGAAGAAATCCAGCGCAAAGGGCGAGGAAAAGTCAATTGGCAAAGTTGCTCCCGTCTATACTTATATTGAGGATCTGGTTGCCGGGAGGCCAGTGCTCACTCATCCCCTAAGGGCCGGTGGGTTTCGGCTTAGGTATGGCCGGTCAAGGGTATCGGGCTATTCTGCAGCGAGCATCCATCCCGCAACGATGTGCGTCTTGGATGACTATCTCGCAACAGGGACGCAGCTCAAAGTCGAGCGCCCCGGGAAAGCAGCATCACTCACCGTTTGCGACAGCATTGAGGGTCCGATCGTCAGGCTCATTTCCGGAGATGTTGTCAGGGCAAATTCTTTTAGTCTCGCAAAAAAACTTTCCCACGAGGTAGAAGAAATTCTGTTTATGGGAGACATCCTTTTCAGCTATGGCGATTTTCTCAACAGGGCACACCCCCTTATCCCGCCAGGGTATTGCGAAGAATGGTGGATACAAGAACTTGAAAAGGCAATTGTTGCAACATTTGGGAATCTCGATACAAAAAAGCTTTCGAACCTCTCGGAGGTCAAACTCGAAGAGATTGAAGCTGTCTTCAAAGACCCGCTTGGCCATATCCCCGGGGCAGAGGCTGCTATCAAGATATCTCTTGCGCTCCAGGTTCCCCTCCACCCTTACCATACCTACCACTGGGGCCTGATCGACAGCGAAAATTTTCATTCACTCCTCGCATGGATTTCCCAAGGGAAGATCATCAATGAAGGGAGCCAGGAAACAAAGCTGGTCATGCCTTTAGATATCCCGATGAAAAAGGTACTTGAGCTGGCCGGCATCCCCCACACTGTCGCGACTAAAGAATTTGTTGTCATCAGCGGAGACGAAGGGCTTGTCCTCAAGACTATCTTCAAATTAGGAAGCGCCGAGGGTGCTGCTTTTTTGGATACTCTCAAGCAACACAAAGGCAAAACCGGGCTTGAGCTGATAAACTTGGTCTCCCCATTTCCCATAAGGGATAAATCCGGCCATTTCATCGGTGCCCGCATGGGGAGGCCTGAAAAGGCAAAGGCGAGGAAGTTAACTGGGTCCCCCCACTCCTTATTCCCTGTCGGGCAGGAAGGCGGCAAGATGAGGTCAATGCAAAGTGCGATTGAAGAAGGCAAGATAACTGCAGAGTCAAGAATCTATCGCTGCACCCAATGCAACACCGAAAGCCTATTCGGAGTGTGTGAAACGTGCGGGAAAAAGACAAAAAAGGCATTTTACTGCCAGCGATGCGGCATCATCTTTGAGGACCATTGCCCTCATGGCGAAACCCAATCCTATCAAAAACGAGAGATAGACATAGCGGCACTGCTTCAAAAAGTTCAAGCGCAATTAGGTGATAAAAATTTTCCTGACCTTGTAAAGGGTGTCAGAGGGACGTCCAACAAAGATCATATCCCTGAACATCTGGGGAAAGGCCTGCTTCGGGCCAAACACAATATCTATGTCAACAAGGACGGGACGACGCGCTATGACTGCACTCAGCTGCCTATCACCCATTTTAAGCCTTTTGAGATAGGGACATCCGTAGAAAAACTTATTGAGATGGGGTACACCCATGATATACATGGAAACCCCCTTACCCATGCTGAACAAGTCTTAGGGCTTCTCCCCCAGGATGTGGTATTGCCCAGCTGCCCTAAAAGCCCGGATGAAGGGGCTGAAGAGATCCTTTTCAGAACTTCGCGATTCATCGATGACCTTCTGGTAAAACTCTATGGGCTGGAACCTTTCTACTGCCTTAAGTCAAAGCAGGATATCGTTGGGCACCTCATCAATGCCCTTGCGCCACATATATCTGCAACTGTCGTCGGAAGAATCATCGGATTCAGCCAGACCCAGGGATTTTTTGCCCATCCTATGCTCCATGCGGCAACAAGGAGAGATTGTGATGGTGATGAGGCGTCAGTCACGCTGCTGCTCGATACTCTCCTAAACTTCTCACCCCAGTTTCTGCCGGCCAACAGAGGCTCTACCCAAGATGCCCCCCTGGTCATGACTTCGCGCATCATCGTCACCGAGGTCGATGATATGGTCTTTGACCTTGATGTGGCGTTTCGCTATCCCCTCTCATTCTATGAGGCTGCCTTGAAATTCCAAGAGCCGGGATCAGTAGCTGTTGACCGGATCAAAAAGAGGCTGAATACCCCCCTCCAGTATGAAAAATTTGGGTATACCCACGAATCTTCTAACATCAATGCAGGCGTGCTCTGCTCTGCCTACAAGACTTTGCCTTCAATGGAAGAAAAACTCAAGGGGCAGATGATCCTTGCTCAAAAAATACGGGCAGTGGACGAAGCAGATGTGGCAAGGCTGGTGATCGAGCGCCATTTCATACGGGATATCAAAGGAAACCTCAGAAAATTTTCTCAGCAAGAGTTCAGGTGCGTAGCCTGCAATGGGAAATTCAGAAGGCCGCCGCTTATCGGAAAGTGCATCAACTGCGGGGGGAAACTAATCTTCACCATCTCTGAAGGATCCATCATCAAATATCTTGAGCCTGCCATCAGCCTTGCCTCTAAGTACAACCTTCCTGCTTATATCCGCCAAAACCTTGAACTTACCAAGAGGAGAGTTGAAGGAATCTTTGGGAAAGAGACAGAAAAGCAGATAGGGCTCGGCAAATGGTTTGGGTGAAAAAATAGCAACTCCCCTTATTTATAGAACATTTGTGAGATTTGCTATAGCGCCGAACTTTAATATCCTCAACCTATTGCTAAAGCCTGCTTGATATTTCAGAAAACGCAATATTATATGTTCGATTATTTGTTGCGTTTGCTATATTTGTGCAATTTACTATAGCATCAAATTCTGGATTTTATCGGGTGGCGGACACCGCATGCCTGGCATTTCAGAAAAGCAATCGAGCCTTCCTTCTCGACCTTAGTGTCCGGCTTACCACAATCATAGCACAGCACATATTCCTGAGCATACAACCTGATCTTCTCATTGATGCTGGATGCGGGGGCTTTCGCTCCAATGATGACGCTCCCGCTCCTCTTTATCTCACCGGGCGTGGCAAGCTCCTTAAGGACAAATTTCAGCAGGTGCGCAGGTTCCCGGCGAAGTATGCCTGCAATCTGCAGAAAATTACTGAGAATGGTCCTATTGCCCTGGACGTGGCCTTTCACGTTAGGAATCTCAAAACGCTGCTTCTCGAAGACTGATTGAGGCAGACTTTCCCTGACTTTTTTAAGCATCTCTTTGTACTCCATAACTCTCAGAAGTTGGCAGTGATTTTTAAAGGTATAGCTTTCCTTTGCCAATAGGCTATGGCAAGAATGAGACTATCCAATCCAAAATGGGGAATACTTTCTTTTGACGGCGGCTTTAACAAACCCAAACATATTTAAAGCGATTCGTGAGGAAGGATGAGCATGGTGCTTGAAGAGCTTATCACACCGTTTAAAGCTGAGGCAAAGCCATGGAAACTGTTTTTTTATGGTTTTCTCTATGCATCTATTGCCTTGGGGCTCAGCCTGTGGATATTCAGGCCGTATGCTTCCCTGGTGATGATATTTCTCACTGTTTTTGCCTCAATGCCTTTGCTGATCAATACGCTTAAGATAGAAGAAGGAAAAGATATTGAGGGGCATCCAGAGATGTTTCTCCTGAAAGAGCACAGCAGGGCGTTGTCTTTTTTGGTCTTTCTTTTCCTGGGGTCCACGATCGCTTACATGTTCTGGTATATAGTGCTGCCTGCAGATATCACCCTCGGCCTTTTTTCCATCCAGACAAAAACCATCACCGACATCAATACCCAGATAACCGGGCAGGCAGTCAGCCAGGCAACCCTTTTCTCCAAAATCTTCTTCAACAACCTCAAGGTGCTCATCTTCTGCCTGATATTCTCTTTCCTCTATGGCTCTGGAGCGCTTTTTATCCTGACCTGGAACGCTTCTGTCATCGCAACTGCAATCGGGAATTTTGTCCGATCGAACATATCAGAACTCTCTTCGGCGTTCCATTACTTCGAGATAACTTCGCTTGGCATCATGCGCTATTTCATCCATGGCATCCCCGAGATCGGCGCTTACTTCATCGGAGGGCTTGCTGCAGGCATCATCTCTATCGCAGTCATCAACCATGATTTTGGGTCAAAAAAATTCAGGGCAGTCCTTGTCGATTCGACGGACCTGCTGCTGCTTTCGCTTGTGACGCTGGTTGTTGCAGCAGTGATCGAGGTCTTCATCACTCCCGTGCTTTTTTAGCGCGATGAGCAAGCTTGTTCCTCACAGCAAGCTGTGCAGGCAACAACGTATGCCATCACTGTCAATCTCCTTTTCGGTTACGAAGTTACGAAAACCTGCGTCTGTGAGTTGAGTCCCAAACGCCACAACATTTATAATCTTCTTAACTTTTACTTCTATAGCTAACGACACAAATATTTAGGCTCGGGATAGGAAAGAACCCTGCGGGCTTTAGCCCGCAGTAGTTTAGACAAAAGTATGTCGTTTGCTTATTACGAACGGACAACAATTGTATAATAATTATTGTCCGTAAGTATAGATATGAAAATAAGAGGGGCAACAAATAAAGATATTTCAGAAATTAAAGATATGATGAAGAATCTTTTTTTAACTTGGGATAAGATGGACAGCATGGATAAGATTGATAAGCCAC
>JACPBU010000011.1:0-791 GCA_016180165.1 Candidatus Woesearchaeota archaeon
GGCCATAAGGCAGCTTCCCAGCATATTAAATTTAGATAAGCCTTATTTACGCGATAGGTTAGCGCGCAAAAAATCTTTTGTCTGGATTGCCCGTAAAATCACGCCTGAGCAAACGGAAATTATCAAGAAATTAAATTTAAGGGGATTGGGTTTCTTAAGGGAGAGCAAACGTTCTTATCCCAACAGTTATCTAGCCAGCCAGATAATCGGTTTTGCGGGAACTGACAATATTGGCTTGGAGGGCATAGAGGCCTATTTCGATAAATTTCTAAAAGGCGAGCCAGGCTGGGGTGTTTTCTTAAGGGATGCGCGGCAGAAGAGGCTGGACATCTGGGATAGGATAGTTTTAGCGCGCGATGGCTATGATTTGGTTTTGACGATTGATGAGGTAATCCAATTCATCGCAGATAGAGAGCTGGATAAAGCCTATAAAACTTACCATGCCAAGGCCGCAACCATAATAGTTATGGACCCTCACACCAGAGCGATACTTGCCTTGGCGAACAGGCCGACCTATGATATTAACGGGCATTCTACTGCTAGCAAAGATAAGATACGTAACCGCTCAATCTGCGAATTATTTGAGCCCGGCTCTGTGTTTAAGATTGTCACAGCGTCGGCTGCCCTTGAGGAGGGCAGAGTGAGCGAAGAGGATAAATTTTTCTGTGAAAATGGCTCTTACAGGGTGGCAAACCATATACTCCATGACCACCAGCCGCATGGATGGCTTTCCTTTCGCGAGGTAATTGAAGAGTCAAGTAATATCGGCACAACCAAGGTTGCTCAACTAC
>JACPBU010000011.1:812-9680 GCA_016180165.1 Candidatus Woesearchaeota archaeon
GTTGACCTGCCCGGAGAAATATCCGGTATGATTAAGGAGCCGCGCTTTTGGTCAAGCACCTCTATAGGCGCAGTGCCCATAGGGCAGGAAATAGGCGTTACTTCTATACAGTTAGCCACTGCTTTTTCCGTGATCGCAAACGGCGGCCAGCTGATGAAGCCGTATATTATCGAAGAGGTCAGGGATAAGCAGGGGGAGGTTATAAAGAAATCTTCTCCTGTGCTTATCCGCAAGGTCATATCTTTAGATACTGCTGCCCGGCTTAACAAAATACTTACAGGGGCCGTAGAAGAAGGAACTGGAAAGTTAGCCAAGATGCCCGGGTTCAGCGGGCCAGGCAAGACCGGCACTGCCCAGAAACTAGAGCCCAACGGCGCATATTCTCATAATAAGTTTATCGCTTCTTTTATCGTTAGTTTAATAAACCAATTTTAGCTCCATAAAATATGTCAATTCAGCAGTATGCGGAGAAGGAAATGCTCAGGATGAAGACTGTATTTGAGCATGTGCAGATAAAGGATCCTGCAAACAAACAGTCTGTGGACTTCCATGACTTTGCAAAAAACTACTTCCAGGATGGCATTTATTGATTCTAATTTTGGTGAAGTGTATTTCTGGGGCGGGGTCAATGGAACGGGCACTAACCTCAGCGATGACATAAGGTTCTATAACAATTCAGTCGTGGTCAATCCTTTCACCGGGGGCGGCAATTTCAACCGTTCGGCCAACATAACCTTTTACAGCATCGGCAACAGGGGATTTTCCGCCCCGCGCATCATGAGAAATGGGACAGTTTGCAATAGGACAACAGCACCCCAGTGCATCAACTTCACTGCATTGACTGCAGATACGGTGGTCTTCAATGTTTCTGCATGGTCGAACTACAGCATCGCTGAAAGCCTTGGGCCGACAGCTCCCGCATTGACTGTTCCGGCATTCAACAACACCGTTCCAAAAACCAACGATGACCTGAGGACAAACACAACCTATACCGACGATAACGGGGATGCAGGAACATTAACGTTTGCATGGAAGATAAACAATAGCGTCGTTTACACAGAAAATTACACCTCTGTTGAGTCTGGAACGGTGGTATTCTCCAACTTCAGCTCAGGCTATTTTGGATTGAATGACCGCATCAATGTGACGGTAAACGCTACTGACGGGGGCCTTAGCTCCGGAACAGCCAACAGCACCAACATCACTGTGCTGAATACAGCGCCCAATGTCTCTACGCCCTATTTCAACAACACAACTCCAAAGACTTTTGAGGACATCCTTGCAAATACCACCTATACTGACCCCGATGGGACTGCCGGGACTGTGCAGTTCAGGTGGCACATCAATAACACTTATGCCTTCAATCTGACAGTCTCGAATGTGGCCAACGGCACGGTGCTGTTCTCGAACTTCAGCTCAACGAATTACAGCAGGACTGACAAGATTAATGTCTCGGTGAATGCGACGAGTGACAGCCTGAACTCAGCCACGTTATACTCTCCCAACATCACCGTCATCAACACGCCTCCCAGCGCAGTCAATCTTTCTGTGCCCCTGGCTAATGAGACACTCACCAACAGGTCGCCATTCTTCAACTGGACAGCTGCCTGGGATCCAGATGATGACAATGTGACTTACTGGCTGGTCATTGAGCGGCTGAGCTGCACTGACAAGAACAATGACTGCTTTACGAGCTTGCTAAACCTTTCTGCGAGAAATATGACAAATATCAGCCTGATAAACCAGCTTGATGTTGACAGCACCTATAACTGGAGCATAATAGCGAACGACAGCCTTGAGTATGGGCCAAGGTCCACAGTGAGGAATGTTACGATAAGCTCACTC
Organism: Candidatus Woesearchaeota archaeon; assembly: GCA_016180165.1. Lineage (GTDB taxonomy): Archaea > Nanobdellota > Nanobdellia > Woesearchaeales > JACPBV01 > JACPBV01. The sequence goes on from JACPBU010000011.1 coordinate 2,658, forward strand.
AATGCGATTTCCATCAATGCTACCAATGTTTCCTTTGGCACCATCAACCTCAACATCGAGGATAATACGACCGATTACAGCCCTGCGCCGATAACGATACGCAACGATGGAAATATCAGGGTGAACCTGACTGCTTATGCAAACCAGTCCCTCTGGGTTCGCCAAAGCCTCAACACCAGCTATTTCATGTTCATGGCAGGCAACACGAGCCAGAGCAATGCCTTCAACTGGAGCGGCTCAGAGCAGTCTTTCAGGAATATGTCAAATATCCAGATCGGGTTTGCAAAGCAGCTTGAGTTCAATGCAACAAGGAATCTTGCTGAGCTGGAGCTGAGCATCACCAGCCCAAGCGATGAGCCGGATGGGACAAAATTGACGTTCATCATCATTGAAAGCGTGTGGTATTAGTGGAAGAAGGATTGAGGATGAAAGATGCAGGAAGAAGAGGGAAAAGGCAAGGAAAGTTGGATAGTGAAATCCAGGATTGAGGATAATTGTATTGTGAAAGGCCATGCTAAAAAAAATTGCGATAAACAGAATAGTGGAGAGCAAGAAATAGGCAATCCAATTGTAAAAAGAAAACCATGGTAAAGATCGTTGTCAATAACGGCCAGTTTAAGATGACCATCCCGAAAGAGCTGGCGGAATCGAAGGGATGGGCAAAAGGGACAAAGCTGTATTTTATTGAGTCAACAGACGGGCAGCTGCACCTCAGGGAGTTGAAGGGCTGAAGAGCATGAGCGGCGCAAAGCGAATGGGAAAGGGGAATTGCCGGGATTTATCTTCCCGGACTGGAATGTTCATCACCCTAGCTTTTGCCATTCTCCTGTTTTCAAGCGCTGCTGTGTATTCAATCGGCGTGACACCAGCAAGAAAGGTCATCACTTTTGAGCCAGACCTTAAAGCTGAGCTCGTCCAGAAGGCAGTCAATAATGACAAAAAGAACATGTCCATCGTCATCTATGCAAGGGGGGAGCTGGAAAAGAACATCAGGATTATAGATTCCCTGCTCAAGATGGCTGCAAATGAGGGGACAGCAGATTTCCGCTATGAAGTATCACTGCCCCATGCTTTTGAAAAGCCTGGGCTTCACAGCGCTGAGATAGTGCTTATGGAGCTTCCCAAAGAGTTTGGCTCAAGCGAGGAAGCCACGATTTCAGCAATCGGGTCAGTGGTAAGTGATTTTTATGTCAGAGTTCCTTTCCCGGACAAATATGCCGAGGCGAAAGCTATCATTGAAACCCCGTCAATTGACAAGCCTGTCCGATTTGTCATACTCGCCTCTAATTATGGAAACCAGAAGATAGTAAAAGCAAAAGCTACAATCGCCGTGCTTGGTGCAACCTACGAGCAGATTGGCGAGGCTGCAACTCAGGAGGCGGAAATTGGCATTGGACAGCAGGCACAATTCATCGGAGAATGGAGTGATGCAACTATCAACCCAGGGCTGTATCATGCAAGAATAACGTTTGAGTATGACGGCAAAAGCATAACACTCGAGGAAAACTTCAAGGTCGGCGACCTATCGGTTGAAATCACTGACCTGCGCTCAGACAAGTTCCAGCTTGGCTCAATTGCAGCCATTGACATCTATCTCAAGAACAGGTGGAACAGCCCCATCAAGAATGTGTATGGGATCCTTTCAGCAACTGACAGGGAAGGGACTGAATATGCCAAGGTGACTACTGCTGCAACAGACCTTGAGACGCTGGGGACAGGGAAGCTGACTGCCTACTGGGACACCCGGGATATACCGGCAGGCGCTTACAACCTCAATGTCGAGCTGCATTATGAGGGGAGAACAACGGCAAAGCTCATCAAGGCAAACCTCAATATCGATTCATTAAGGACAGACTTCCAGCCAATCGGGAGGGTAATCGTTGGCCCAGCAACCCAAAACAGGAATACCATGCTGTATCTTCTTATCCTTCTGCTTCTTGGGGCGAATATCGGATGGTTTGTGTATATGAAAAGGTCAATGAAGGGATCCATGAAGAAGCAGACAAAGAAGTGATAGATTTCGGTTAGGTGGAGAAAAGACAAGCCAGTTTTCACGAAGGCATATCCCCTTCTGGCACAATTTACCCGACAACGGGTGAGAAAAGACTAGCCAGTTTCCAGGAAGGTGATGCTCTATAATTGCCCCAATTCTTTCATCCTCCCGTAAGCGGAACCGCCAGCAGCAAGGATGTCTGATATATATTCGACTACTGACATGATAAAAGATGCAGAATTAAAAGGGGGATATTTTTCTGGAATTGAAAGTGTTCCAGACACTGATATATAGCCCGTTGTGTTATCTAATCTATACCCCCTTGATTGGTTTGTCTCCATTTTTACCTGTGGATGCCGCCCTTTAAGGAGACGCATCTGGTCTTCCTTGGGGAAAAGCTTTTGATGCATAAGGTAAGCATCATGCCCTATCCAGATTCTTTCAGGCAGCTGGTATTGCATAAACAACCCAACCTCCAGCCGAGTTCCACTATCCATCATAGCAACTTCAACCCGGAAATCCAGGGGGTGTCCTTGTTTATCGCCTTTCAGAGTTGGATCGCCTTCATGGCTGATAATAGAATATTCGTTTTCACGAAGGAGCCCAGAAAGCTCCTGTGCAACGCTTTCTGCACGGGTTGCAACTCGCATTTCTCTTTCTTCATAAATTATAGGTGGAACAATTGGGAGTGATTCATCTGCGGTGACCATTTACTTAGGGAATCTCACTGGCTATTTAAATTTTCCTCCTAAATCTGAAAAAACCCGCAAAACATTTAAATACCACCTTACCCATAGTATTTTTTAATGGGTGGCATTGTCTTCAAAGGGAGAGACATCATCTCTATACGGGATTTCTCAGGAGAAGAGCTTTTATACGTGCTTTCTATCGCAAGGCGCATGGAGCAAAGGCCGCAGCCTGCTCTGATGAAAGGAAGGATTATGGCTTCCATGTTCTTTGAGCCTTCAACCAGGACAAGATTAAGCTTTACCGCAGCAATGAAGAGGATGGGCGGGGATACTATCGGGTTTGCCAAAGGAGAGGTCACATCCACGAAAAAAGGCGAGACTCTTTGGGATACTGTCAAGATGATTGAAGCATATAGTGATGTGATTGTCATACGGCATTCGCTTGAGGGGGCTGCACGGCTGAGTGCGGAGGCTGCCTCGATACCGGTCATCAATGCAGGCGATGGGACCAACCAGCACCCCACCCAGACGATGATTGACCTTTATACCATCCAGAAAGAGATTGGGAAGCTGGATGGGATTACTATCGGCTTTCTTGGCGACCTCAAATATGGGAGGACGGTGCACAGCCTTGCCATTGCTCTCAGCCACTTCAAGGCAAAGATGTATTTCATATCTCCAACAGCTTTGAAGATGCCTGAATATTATCTTGATGAGCTTGAGCAAAAAAGGGTTACCTTCCATGAGACAGATGATGTCCTGAAGGCCCTAAAACACCTCGATGTGCTTTATGTGACTAGAATCCAGCAGGAAAGGTTTGCTGACCCACTTGAATATGAGAAATTCAAGAACGTCTACAAAGTCGGCCCTGATATTTTGAATGGCGCAAAAAAGAGCTTAATCGTATTGCATCCTTTGCCAAGAGTCGGAGAGATTGATCCTGCCCTTGATGAATTTCCCAATGCAGCCTATTTCAGGCAGGCGGCAAACGGGATTCCAGTTAGGCAGGCGGTGCTTAGTTTGGTGCTGGGGGCGGTGAAATAAGCATGGTAAAGGTGGAAAAATGCTAAGGGATTACAAAACTGTAAGCCTCCAATTTAAACATGCGGATATTGGTGATTTGGCCCGGTTAAGGCGTGGAGTTCTTGATGTAGTGAGAGCCATTTATGGCCAATATGCATATGAGCATATCATAAAAGATGTTATGGGGCCAAAACCGGATGATTTTAAAAGATTTGAAGAAGGCTCTGGTGGGCGGCATTCTTTAGAGGAACTTTTTAAGACATCAATCAAGGATAGAAGAGCGGATGTTGTGGTAGCAACAAAAGACACCATTCTTGAGGGAGGAAATTTTTATATTTTATTGAGTTCTTACGTATCAAGCGGTTTTGACAAGGCAACCCTTCAACCTCCTCAATCCAACTCTACCTGCCACCTTGATAGTGGTGATTTAGGGCTGCTGATTGTTGCTTCACAAGCAATGGGAACAGGAAAAAAGGTTAAGGTTGAAGAATTACAAACTTTGCTCAATAAACTCAGAGGACACCGCGATAACCCAGATGTTGATGCCACTTACAGCTGGGCCCTTTATAGTATGAGACGTTTAAATAGTATAAGACGTTTAAATAGTATGAGGCGTTTAAAGCACAAAGGAGAATCACCTTGACTACCAAACAAAAAAACCACAAAAAACCAGCAAAGAAGGCAAGCCCAAGAAATTGGCAAGCCCCAACAAAGCCCTCATCTGGAGTCCAAAATAAAGAGATTCGCATCACTGCAATCAAGGATGGAACTGTCATTGACCACGTGCCGGCAGCCAAAGTCTTTGATGTCGTGGAGATTCTTAACCTCAAAAGCCATAAAGATGTTGTCTCAATCGCAACGAACCTTGACAGCAAAAAGATTGGCAAGAAGGGCATCCTGAAAGTTGCAGGGAGGGAGCTGACCAAGAAGGAGGTTGATGAGATTTCCGTCGTTGCGCCACAGGCCACTATCAATATCATCAAAGATTTTAAGGTCAAAGAGAAGTCCAAGGTTGAAGTGCCGCAGCAGCTTACTGCCGTCTTCAGATGCTCAAACCCAAAATGCATCACTAACCTGCAGCCGATTGCGACCTCGTTCTCCATCATTGCCAAGAACCCAGTCAAGGCCCTTTGCTTCTATTGCGAGAGGGTTATGGGGGCAGAGGAGATACAGTTAAGATAAGAGGCAGGAGTAAACAGTGATAAGGCTTCTGTGGCCATTTTTTAACTCAATGAGTGTTGAGCAGTAAGCCTTCACCACACCGAGCGTGAGCATCCAGCCCAAATACCTCTTGTCAATTGAAAGTATTTTAAATAAGAGAAAAATTTCTTCCTGTATGGGTGGCAGCTTAAAAGAAAGGATACTTCTTGAAACCATTGTTAACCAACCAGGATATGTTGTCCTGGATACGTCATTATTTGGCTTTTTTGGGCAGGCGCTATTGGAACATCTTGACTCAGTAAGCTCAATAGGCGCCTTAGACAGGGACATCATTCTCAATGATCTGGATGAAACATACAGGCTTATCAACATTGTGGCGGGCAATAATCAAATCTTTATCCCCTCAAAAGTGATCGAAGAGCAGGGGGATTTTGTTGGGATTCTAAAGCGCAAGCAAAAGAAGATGGGGATTAGGAGGTATAATCCCTCCGGAGAGTTTTTTCCGCAGGATTATGATAAAGGGGGGAAACCTCTTACCCTTGTTGAGACAACCCCCTCTCTGCTTGCAAGAGCAACTGAAACACAGGCATTGCTCTGCAGGATGCTTGAAAGAAGAAAAGTTTCCTATGATGGGGGAAGCCATGAGGCAGACTTTAGAGATTTCTATGGGCTTTTAATAACTTATTCTGACATCATGAGCCTTAAAAAGCGAAAAGCTAATTACCACTCAACAGGTAAAGGGAATGAATGGAATGATGAGCACATTGTTGCAACGGGGGTTTATTTTCTCCTCCTTAACCGATGCCCGGTGTCGTTCGGCAACCATGATGTCGACTTTGCGGCAATTTTAACTTTCCTTCAACAGGCAGCATTTTCCCCAACATTCAAAGAATTGGCATCACACAAATATTTCAGGACCCTCCAGCAGGTGCTCCAACAAAATCCAGTCACTAATTATTTCCTGGATGTGGATGCGAGCCGGAATCTGCTCTTTAAGGAGATGGGTGGATCCAACGGATTTTTAATGAGAAAACACCAATGGGATGCAGTCAAGGCTGCAACATTCCAGTTCTATATGAAAAGAAGGCAGATTTTCATGGATGACCCCGGTTCTTATGAGAGGAAAGAAATGCCAAAAATTGAGGGAGCGCCTCAATAACCAAATTAACCAACAAGGGAGTTTCCGTAATCATTCAGCAATCTGAAAATGCCCGTCGAGAGGGAAATATACCTCCCATTTATGAATCATCGGCGAGTTTCAAACAACTGAGTGATTGCGAGTTTCCGAAACTCTTAAATAAATCCTTTTTTTCTGTGTTATCAGATGAGATCAAAACTTCTCAAAAACTGCAGGATACTCCGGGATGAAGGGCTTGTCGAAAGGCACTTATATCTTGAAGATGAGAAAATAGCCTACATCAGCGATGAGATCATTGCTGCCGATGAAGTTTTTGACCTGAAGGGCCTGGTGATATTGCCTGGGCTGATTGACTGCCATACCCATATGCGGGAGCCCGGCCTTACGCAAAAAGAGGATTTTCTGAGCGGCAGCATGGCTTGTGCAAAGGGAGGCATAACCACGTTCCTCGATATGCCAAATACCGTGCCGCCAACAATAACTGCTGAGCTTCTTGAAGAAAAAAGAAAGCTTGCCCAAAAATCGGTTGTCAACTTTGGGTTCCATTTTGGCACAACAGGAGACAATATTGATGCTATCCAGGCGGTGAAGAACATCGCATCGGTGAAGATTTATCTTAACACCACGACAGGCCATCTGAAGATTGATGATTTTGGGAAGGTCGGGAAAGTCCTGCAGGCTGCCAATTTCTGCGCACTCCACGCAGAGGATGCTTCCCTGCAGCAGGCAATCAACATCGCATCAAGGCTTAACAAACGGTTCTATGCCTGCCATATCAGTTCTGCGCAGGAGATCCAGCTTATCAGGAAGTCAAAAAAAAGGCCCTATGTGGAGGTAACCCCCCATCACCTTTTCCTCACAGAAGAGTATCTGAAAAGAGAGCCGATGCTGGGAAAAGTCAAGCCTGGGCTCAAGACAGGGCGGGATGCTGAGGCTCTCTGGAAAGCAATTGCCGATGGTATCGTTGATACGATAGGTTCTGACCATGCGCCCCATCTTATCGATGAAAAATTGAAAGA
>JACPBU010000183.1 GCA_016180165.1 Candidatus Woesearchaeota archaeon
AGTCCGGGCAGCCCCATTTCTTCCAAATTCTTTATTCGATAACAGTTGGCCTAATACCCTGCTGCTTCCTGCCGAACGAAGGGAGTGCAACTAACAAGATAACTTTGTATTGCTGGTGATTTTTACTTTTTAATGCCGACAAATATTGGAACTTTTGATTTGTTGGTGAACTTTTTTAATGTGAAACCACCATAGATTTTTACAGAAAAACCTGCTTTTGCCATAGTGTTTTTAACTTCTCTGACAGAGAACATACCAAGCTCGTGCTCGTCAATTTCAAAGTCAATCGTGCCCTTGTTTTTAATAAAGATTAAAAAATCAATCTTACAAACATCTGGATCATCTTTGGATGGGTTCGCCTGGCCGATCCGGGCAATCTGCAAGCCCTTTTCAGAGTAGGTATCAAGCTTTGCCCCGCCAATTCTTCCTTTCTTCCCTTTGATAAAACCCAAATCAAAAACCACAATACCTCCCTTCTTCAGGAGTTCATAGAACTTCATTATTGTATTCTTCAATTCGGAGAGGTTTCGGTTGTAGTTGATAGCGCTAAATAAACAGGTGATAACATCAAATTTATCCTTTGATCTGAAGGATTGCATCTGACTTTCAAGAAAAATTGCATTTTTAGCTTTCTTTCTGGCAATCTTCAGCATTTCCCGGTTAATATCAACACCCACTAACCTGAAGCCGGAATCAGAGAAGAGTTTCGCATGGGTTCCAGTCCCGCAAGCCATATCAAGAATATTCTTCCCTTTTGCTTTGAACTTGCGCATTACCGACCTTACAAACTCAACTTCTTCCACATAACTTTTTTTTGCATATATCTTGTCGTAGAACTTAGCATATTTCTTATACAATCGTTCTTTGGGCATATTCTTCTGTTCTGAAGCCAAGAATTTATTAAACTATCGTTGGAAAACCTATTATCTTTTTTTCGTTTCTCAAGGCCAGCATGGCCAATAGTGGTTAAACCATTAGATTCCGGAAATCACAGATACCTTTAAGAATCCTCCAATAATCCCCTTGTTCAGGTGGTAAAATGGTAAACCTTTACACAGTCGGAATTACAGCTGCAGTCTTCATTTTCTTTTTAGGGATTCGGATAGTCAGGCCAACGCACCGTGGCGCAGTCGAGCGGTTCGGGAAGTATAAGAAATTCTGCCAGCCAGGGTTTCATTGGATCATCCCCATTATTGATAAGATGTATCAGGTCAATGTGACTGAGCAGATGGTGGATGCCGACCCTCAGGAGATCATCACCAACGACAATCTTAATGCGAGGGTGGATGCCCAGGTCTATTTCAAAGTGAGGGAAGATGAGCAGTCGGTCAAGAGCTCTCTCTATCATGTATTCAATTTCCAGACGCAGATTGTGAGCCTTGCCAGGACAACGCTTAGGAATATCATCGGAACGCTTACCCTGAAATCTGCGAACAGCGAGCGTGACAAGATCAATTCCGAGCTGATGAAGACGCTGAAGGAAGAAACCAGGGTGTGGGGCATCGACGTCGTGAGGACTGAACTGAAAGAGATTGACCCTCCAAAAGACGTCCAGGACACGATGAACAAGATCGTCAAGGCAGAGAACGAGAAGCTGGCTGCCAAAGACTTTGCCCTTGCAAAGCAGACTGAGGCTGACGGGCTGAGGATGGCAAGCATCAAGGAGGCAGAAGGCTCAAGAGAAGCAAGGATCCTTGAAGCTCAGGGAAAAGCAGAGGCAATAAAGCTGGTGAACGATGCAGCAAACAAATATTTTATCGGCAACGCCCAGCTGCTCAAGAAGCTTGAGACGGTAGAAAACTAGATGGCTGGTGTGATGCCATTGAGGAAAGGGGGCAAAGGGGAAGAGTGATCTTAGATAGAGATTGGAAGGTCTCAACAAATGCAAGCCGTTTCCAGATCCGAAGGTCGTATGGCTGAAATGGCTTTATAGCAGTATTTTTCAAAAAAACATAATCAATATTCTTGAAAATGCCGTTCTATCAATTAAAATAAATAAAGAAAAAAATAAAGGGGCAAAAGTTGTTGTCAATTCTTGCCTGCTATATTTGCAAGTGTGGCTAAAAGCCTGTCAAGGTCGCTTTTTCTTGTTTTACGGGGCGAAGGTAAAATCAACTTACCCACCATAAAGTCATCACCTTCATCTGGTTGGACAAGCCCCTCTTCTAAATCTCCATCACTGCCAAGAGTGTAAACTGTTCTAACCCCTGTTCCAGCATCTGTTCCAACAGAGCCCAAATCAAGGCCCGTCTTTGTTCCACCTGAGTTGGGAAGTTCTGCCCATCTTTGTGCAACAACTTCGAGAAAACCTTCAGCATCAACGCGGTATAAAACCCCGTCTCCGCCGAAAAACGTGGTGATATGCGGGAGTAAATCAGACAAATTGACTCTCCTGCCAAGCGATGCGGTAACAGACCCTTCTTCCACTGATACGGTAAGGGGGGCATTTCGGATTGTTCTTCCATCCGAGTCTACCTCTCCAGGATAATAAGGCCTCAATGTTGCTCCGCCAAAACCCGGCTCTGCTTGAAAAGTGTAGGGTTGAATCTTGAGGGCTTCCAATTCAGTTCTCAATCCTTTTACAGTTTTCCCTTCCTCCCGCATTTCGTAGGATTCAACTGGTAAAGTGAATTCTCTGCTTCTGCCTGAAACCGGCCATTGCTCCCCAATCTCAACAGAATAAAGAATTTGGGGTGCACCCCTATTACCATCATCCCGTTCTTTCCACCGGATAACCTCTGCTGTTTCACTTAAAGAAGTACCACTGTATCGTACTTCACCCCTACCATAATATTTTCCTATAACAGCCATTGCCATGCCAATGTTAATAGGATGATCGATCTCTAATTTTACTCCGTTCATTTCGTCTTCCTCCACACCCTTTTTTCAGAGAGAGAAACCAAACTCAGTTTTTAAACCTTTTGCCCAACTTACCTTTTAGGCATTTTCAAAGATTTTGGAAATAATAGCAAATCTCGTTAATTATCGAAATATTGCGAGATTTTCTAGTATAGTAAATCACCTTTTGGATTTTCGAGAATTTCGGTGATTTACTATAAG
>JACPBU010000012.1 GCA_016180165.1 Candidatus Woesearchaeota archaeon
AAAGTGGAGTGAACCCCTAAAATTGCACACATAGAAAGCGAAATAAAAAAATACAGGCATCAACTATACTAACCGCAGGAAGCTCGGGGGCATTAAACCCAGACGGGAAAAAACATGGATAATCCAACCTAACCCTTTCATCATATATATTCCACTATAACAATCTTTAAATATAATATGACACCACTCTCAAATAACAATAGGCTTGGGGATATGGGAATCCTATCCTTGAGATGTTCCACATTTGAGATGTTCCATATTTGAGATGTTCCATATTTGAGATGTTCCATATCGTTCCATAATGAGAAAGGGGGTAATCACCATGGAAAAAAGGATTGTTGTGAGTTTATCGGCATTATTGTCAGTCATGATCATGATGCCTATTGCCTTAGGGGCAGCTTCTATCGGCACAAGCGCAAACACGCTCGCAGTCTCGCAAAAGCCGGGAAAAGGATTTTCAACATCATTTATCATCTCAAACAACGGAACAGACAACCTGACTTCTATTGCCAATGCTTTGGTAACAACTGACCTTTCAGGGTTCAATATAACAGTAGCCCCCTCTTCGTTCAATCTTAATGTGAATGGGACTCAGCCAGTGACGGTTACCGGCACTGTGCCCAAGGACATAAATACCCGCCTTAGCCCTTTCCGTGGAACCATCACCATCAGTAACGCCCAGGTCTCTAAATCAGTCTCGCTGGAAGTCAAAGCCGATAAGCAGCTCACTCTTGACAATATTAAGGCGGATGTTGACAGCAAGTCAAAGAGCATCGATTCGGGCGACACAATTCGGGATGCAAAGCCTGGCAGCAAGATAGTCATCCGTGGAGATGCAAGGAATCTATTCACCGACAATGAAGATGTCACCATTGAAAGCGTCACCGTCACGGTAACATTGAAGGACGTTGATGATGGCGATGATCTTGAGGAAGAGGATGATGTGGGCGATGTTGAGGCCGATGAAGAGGAAACATTCAGGGTTGAATTTGAGATTCCTGAAGATGTAGAGCAGGATGATTATGATGTTGTTTTCAATGTTGAAGGAGAAGACGAGAACGGCGCAAAGCATGATTTTGTCCTTGAAGGGATAACGCTCAAAGTTGAGAAGGATAGGCATGACATCCTCATCGAAAAGGCATCTATCTCCCCCTCAAGAATAAGCTGCTCAAGGGGCATCAATGTCAATGTTGACCTGAAGAATCAGGGCAGGGAAGATGAAAATGAAGTTGTTGTCAGGTTAGAGAATGGAAACGTGGGAATCTCACAGGAGGACACGTCCATACCTGAGATAGAAGAGGGGACCGGCACCGATACGGAACTGAGCAAGAATTACGCTTTCAGGATAAGCGATGACGTCTCTCCGGGAACCTATCCGATAACAGTGCGTGTATTTTACGAGACCGATGTGCTTTCCGACCTGAAGAATGTTGATTTGATAGTCGAAGAATGCAAACAGGCAGCCCCTCCAAAGGTTGAGGATCAGGAGAGCCAGGAAACTTCCGATGATACCTCTGTGGTCATCACTCCCCCCCCGGCAGGCGATACCGGGGATGAAGGCCTTGAAGTGATCGAAGAGCCGATAAGCGAGACCTCGGAAGGCATCTTTTCAATTCCAACACCTTACTTGATAGGTATAGGTGCTGTCCTTGCCGTAAGCATCATCGTCGTGATAATCCTTGTTATTGTGGTTTACACGATGAAGAAGAGGGAGCAATAGCCCGGGAAAGCCGGATATTTTATGGGCCCGATATTAGATATTTTATGGGCCTGATATTTTATGGATTAGGCCTTTAGGCTCGGGATAGGAAAGAACCCTGCTGGCTTTAGCCCGCAGTAGTTTAGTAAAGTTTTCCAATCATGATTGCCATGAGTGGGGGAATCTGAATTGAAAGTGTTATCTCTAAAAGCAGTATTAGCAGTTATGCTTGTTCTAACTACTGCTCTTGCTGCAACAGCCGATATCTTTGTCAGCGAAGTGATGTATGACCCTTCAACGGCTCAGGGCAGCGACAGTGCTCTTGAATGGATTGAAGTATTTAATAACGGCACTGCTCCCGTCAATCTTGCCGCATGGAAGTTTAATGGGAATAACTTTGATGATGCAAATATAGGCTCCAAAGAATATATTATCATTGCCCGCACCTTGCTCAGCCCTGACGGCCAGTCATTCGAGGGTTATTATGGCAATAATGACAGTGTCTGGAGCATTGCAGATGGCTCCTATCAGGCCCTTGACGGCGATTTCGGCAGCGTCCTTACCAATGGCGGGATTACTATTAATTTGACCGATGGCACTGAAACAGCAATTCTCAGTTACACAAATGATGTCGCAGGTGGGGATGGCAAGACAGCAGAGAGGTTTAATTTCTTGTCGACGAGATTAGGCGCAAGCAAGGTAATCAACGGAACCCCGGGCCATCAGAACAGCATTTTTGATGAGATTGCACCTATTGCTGCTTTTTCACTTTCATCCGCTATCATTGCCGAAGCATCATCAGTCTCAGTAAACGCCACCCAATCTTCCGATAACACCAGCATCGCAAACTTCACGTTTGATTTTGGAGACGGAAACATAAGCTCATCTGCAAGCCCATTGATTACCCACGCCTATTATAATAATGGCTCATTCAATGTCACCGTTACCATCTCAGATGAGGCTGGCCTGGCCAATGGCACTCAGAGGGAGCTTACTGTCTCAGATGGTTCCCCAACTGCCAATTTTACAATCTCAAATAATACGCCAGTAGAAGACGCCCAGGTCAATTTTACCGGCACATCAGCCACGCCATCAGATGCTATCGTGCTTTTCAATTGGGATTTTGGCGATGGAAGCAGCTCATCACTCCAGAACTCATCTCACATTTTTTCAGCAAACGGAACTTTCACGGTAACATTCACCATCACCGATTCCGATGGCTCAACGGACTCTGAAACCAGGCAGATAAATGTCTCCTTCGCTAACGACGCCCCAAGTGTCCAGAATTTCTCGATGGGTTTTGATGAAGATACCTATTCATCCCAAAATAACACAATCAACCTCACGACAAAAGTTTCCGACGAGGAGGACCCATCCCGGAACATCTCCTGGGCTGCCGGCACAGCTCAAAACCTGACAATCACTATCTCATCTGGAAACATCCTCAATGTTACCTCTGCACGGGACTTTTTCGGCCAGAGAAACCTGACATTGACTGCAACAGATTCAGGAAACAAGTCCACTTCCATCATAGTCCCGATAACTATCAACAGCATCAATGATGCGCCAGTGCTCCAGGCAATCGCAAACCAGACAGTGGCTCAGGGCCAGCCGCTTACAATTCGGGCAGCAGCATCGGATGTAGAAAATGATACTCTCACTTTTTCGACAACCAGTTCATTCGGGGCAATCAACAGCACCACGGGCCTCTTTTCGTTCACGCCAAATGCATCCCATTACAGGAATTTCCCTCTGACACTTTTCGCAACTGATCCAAATGGCTCGGCTGCAAACGTGACTGCAAACATCTTTGTCTTCTCAACGATGAATATTTCCGATGTCAGCGTAAAGGTTGGCGCCTCTGCCCCTGTCTCCGTTAAGGAAGGCCAGGCACTGCAGAATGTCCAGCCCGCTACGCCGGTAAATGTGTCAGTGACAGTAAAGAACACGGGCTCAGTGAGGATTGATGGCCCATCAATTTCCCTGCAGGAAGCAGATGGCCTGCTCGGCACCGGGGAAGAGCTCGTTCTCGACGCTGGAGCGGCGATGGCGAAGCAGTTCACCTTTTCGATTGATTCTCTTGCAGGTGAAGGCATCCAGGGATTTATGGTGCAGGCGCAGGGCTCAGACCATACAGGAGCAGGGGACCTCCGCTCAAGCACGTTTAATTTTTCCATCAATGTCTCCAAGAATCTCGACGACCTTATCATCGAAAATCTCAGCCTTTCCAACAGCTCGGTAAAATGCGCAAGCCCGGCAGTCTTGACAGCAAACATCACCAATATCGGGTTGAAGAGCCAGACAGCAAATCTCCAGGTTGCCCAATCATCATTAGGCATAACCTCAATAACCAACAATATTGTTATTCCCGCCTCTACATCAACATCGGTGCTCACCACAATTCCCGCAGCAAACAAGCCGGCCGGAACATACCTCATCGATGCAAAGCTCCAGTATGATTTCAACCTCAGCTCTGATGCAGAGAATATAACACTGTCAATAATCAATTGTGAGCCTGGGTTTTCCGGGACTATCCCTCCAGTAACAATCTCTGAAGGCAGTTTCAATGACTCAATTAATCTGAAGAGCTTTTTTAATGACTTCAACAATGACACGCTCTCTTTTGCCGCCCTGGAAGCCAGTAACATCACCCTCACTATAACCGATGGCAAAGCCAATATCAGCTCCCCCTCCGATTTCAATGGGAATTTAACATTAAAGTTCACAGCATCCGATGGGACAAACACCACCTACAGCAATTCATTTACCGTATTGATCCTCCCCGTCAACGACCCTCCCGCTATTGCGGCGATTCCTGCCCGGGCTATTCAGCAGGGCGCTCCTTTTGCCTTCCAGGTCTCAGCATCTGACGTCGAAAATGACCTGATAACTTTCACAATTTCAAATAATGCATCCCTCTCCCTCGCCATAAACAGCTCAGGCTTTATATCTGGGTTTACCCCTGCTGAGCCTGACGTCGGGATAGTTGCCCAGGTAAATGTCACCGCAAATGATGGCCAAAATGCCTCAACCCAGCCATTCCTCCTGACAGTGACCAACCTTAACGACGCGCCGCAGTTCAACATCTCAAGGCAGCTTTCACCGGTGAGCATGGCCGAGGATACCCAGGATTCATCGCTCAACCTCTCTCCAAGCTTCTTTGATGTTGGCAGCACCTCTCTTACGTTTGAAGCGGCCTCAGTTGCCAATGTCGGCATTTCAATCAATCAATCGACAGGGATTGCCACAATAACTCCGGAAGCCAACTTTTCAGGCAGCCGCTCAGTAGCATTCAGGGCATCTGACGGCTCATTGTTCTCCAACTTTAGCAATACTGTTGCAATAACGGTTACCCCGTCAAACGACGCCCCAGCATTCCAGGTATTTTCCCCGCCATCAATTGCAGTAGTTGGCACCCCCTTCTCATTTTCATTCAATGCAACAGACATTGATAATGACACCCTGTCTTTTTCAGACAACACAACACTCTTTGATATCAATGCAACAACTGCGCTTGCATCATTCATGCCGTCATCTTCCGATATAGGCGCCCATGGCATCAGGATTACAGCATCAGATGGACAGTTGAATACCTCTTTGAATGCTTCCCTTTCGTTCACCCTGAATGTAGTTGATGCCCTCAGCATCACAAACGTTTCTGCAAGCATCGATGATGGCGCATTTGCTCAACTCTCGGAAAGCACAATACTCCAGGGGCTGTCTCCAGGAAAAACATTGAAGCTCAGGTTCACTGCAACCAATCATCTCACCGATAATGACCTCAGCCTTGTCCGCTTTACCGTATTCCTTGGAAACACCACAACAACAGTAGTGTCCAAGAATGCTGACATCTCTTTATTGCCAAAAAGCTCCTCTCAGGCCGTCACGATAGACATAGGTGCCCTTCCTTTTGCACCAAACAACATCTATGAATTGGACATTGATGGAAGGGGCCAGTTTAATCAGGTGATTTCCCAGACCCAGTTCTCTTCCCAGGCAGATTATCTCAGCCAGGCAAATCAGATACTTATAACAAGCATAACTCCCTCATCCCAGACATTGGAGTGCACAAGGGATTCTTCTGTTGACGTGGTGGTAAAGAACATCGACGGATTTGGAAATACTTCGGATGTCTCTGTCTCTGCAGTTAACCAGGCGCTGGGCATCTCAGCCGCCACCTCCTTCCAGGCAATTCCTTTCAGCGGCACGCACACATTCACCATACCTGTCTCTGTTCCATTCTCTTCAGCACCTGGGACGTATGCTATCGCGATTACAGCAAACACCACCGATAACACCCAGGCACAGGGCTCAGCCTCCCTCATCCTCCAAAGCTGCACTTTGGCATTCTCCCCATCTGCTGACCCAGTAATATCGAGTAAGGCTGGCCAGCAATTTGCTGTGACGGGCCTAAGAGACTTTTCACCTGCTTCCATTGAATGGCGTCTTGACGGAAAGAATCAGACAGGCAGCTTTAACCAGACGTCATTCAGCTATGCTCCTGACAACAGTTCAGGAATCAACCGCCATTCAGTTGCTGTCAGCTTGAAAGACGGAAAAGATAATCTGGTTCAGAGGTCATGGATCCTGACAACCACCTCGTTTCCTATTGCAGCAACAGTAACCACCTCCCCATTATTGTCTTCATTGAATGAGACCCAGCTGAAGAATGTTACCCTTACTGTCCAATCATCAATCCAACCATCAGGCGCTGCGACAGTCCAATTCCTTGCTCCCATCGATCTCTCGGGAATCGTTGTCCTTGACGGCCACATCAACATCACCTCAGGCATTGTCGCCGTCGACAGCCTTAACGAGTTTATTGCCCTGAGCAAGCCTGCAAGGATTACTCTGACAGGGCTTGCTTATAGCGCAACCCCCAGGATATTTTTTAGTGAATCATTCACAACTAATCCTTCAGACTTCACCATCGATTGCACGAATATCAACAGCCAATGCAATCTCATCTCATTCACGCCTGCACCAACAACATCAGGCACTGTAGTATTCAATGTATCTCAATTTTCAAGCTATATGGTCAATGGCTCAGTCCAGCAGCAGCAACTTGGCCAGAATGCTTCAACCCCTGTTGCGAATGCAGGCGCAGACCAGGCAGTCACATCGGGAACTGCAGTTATCCTTGATGGCTCATCCTCAAGGGACCCTGATGGGGCGCTTACAAGCTTCCTCTGGTCTCAGGTCTCGGGCCCGACAACGGCAATAACAAACGCATCGCAATCAAGGGCATCGATAACGCCAGCCATTGAGAGCACCTACATCTTCCAGTTGAGGGTGACTGACAACAGCGGCCTGACATCATCAGATACGGTAACAATTATCGTCGGTGAAGTAAGCAAGCTGCAGATAAGCGATCTTGATGTCAAGGTTGAGGACAAGACCAGCAAGGACATAAAAAATGGCGAAAAGATAAGCAGAAGGGCAAAGCCAGGCGATAAGATAGTCTTTGACATTGAAGTGCAAAACACCTTTTCCTCGTCAACAGGGACGGACATTGAGGACATCGAGGCTGAGGTTACGATTAAAGACATCGATGATGGAGATGACCTCGAGGAAAACATAGACCTTGAAGATCTGGGCACTGGAGACGATGATTCAGGCACTGTTGAGTTTATCATCCCCAGCATTGTCGATGAAGAAGTTTACGATGTTGAGATAAAGGTTGACGGTGACGCAGACAACGGAGATACGCAGCGCCAGACATTTAACATCCAGCTTGAAGTTGAAAAGGACAAGGATGAGCTTATCATAGACAGGGCATCATTGTCCCAGGCAAAGGTCGCATGCGACAGGAGTCCTTCCCTTTCATTGAGGGTCGTCAACATTGGCAGCAACGACCAGGATGAGGTTAAGGTTGCCATTGAAAGCACTGAGCTGGGCATCAGTGAATCATTTGATGACATCCAGCTTGATGAAGGCGACCAGGAAGAGGACATAACTTTCGAAGATTCGATATCCCTTGATATCAGCGATGCCATTCTGCCTGGAACCTACCAGATCAGGATCAAGGCATTTGTTGAGAACAGCAAGCTTGTCGATGATAAGGTGCTTAGCCTCGAAGTTGGAAAATGCGCCCAAATCCAGACAACGCCTTTGCTTGGCTCAAAGGATGTCGAAGTGGTGAAGTTAGAGCCTTCCAAAGCGCAGCAGAAACTCCCTTCATCAACCGTCTCATTCAGAGACTCTCCTGAATATCTGGCGCTCCTTGCCCTTGCGTTTTTGCTGCTGCTGGTAACTGCAGGCCTTGCTTTGGGCGCAACGCTCATGATTCTCAGGAAAAAGTCACCATAAAAGAAAATTCTCTTAATTAATGAGAAAAGAGGTTAAATAGGAAAATTCAATACCCCAGACACCCCTTCCCCAAACAATAACTTAATAAATATCTCTTTATTGTTTCCGCGCATGAACAAAAAAGGAACAATTATAACTTATCTACCTTTCAAAGGGTATCTAATATTAGTAGGGATTGGTATCTTAATCTTTTTTGGATATTACTTTTTTATTTTGAAATCCGCAGGAATTATTACGTTTCCAATGGCTTGCCCAGAGGGTATAATTCCTGAACGAATCAAGATGGGGTGTGGTGGATCCCAATGCAATACCCCCTATGACTTTAAAGAAGCTACGTCAAAATGGGCAGATGGTACTCTTTTGGCAACGTGGGAATTAATCTATTACAAAGGTAGTGAGGAAGGAGAAAATGTAAATTATGGTTATGCTTACAATATTAACTACTATAAAAAACCGATAAATCTTGATGGAACCATTGGAAAAGATATAAAACAGAGATGTACCATGTTTAAACTGCAAGCGGTAATTCTGGCTGGTGGAAAGGGTTCAAGACTTAAGCCATATACTACAGTTTTACCTAAACCATTAATTCCTATCGGCGAGTATCCCATTCTTGAAATATTAGTTAGACAGTTAAAACATTTTGGGATTACCAATATCATTATTTCAACGGGGCATTTGGCTGAATTAATTAAAGCTTATTTTACGAATGGTAAGAAGTGGGGAGTGAAAATACA
>JACPBU010000013.1:0-852 GCA_016180165.1 Candidatus Woesearchaeota archaeon
CCAACAGAAAACTTCTGTTTACCTAGTTGCGCTCGCTATGCTCGGCAACCGTCTGTGACGTGGGGTGGTCGGATTTTTTTTGAAAAATTTTCAAATCACCATCCTTCTTCACCCCGCCAACAAAAACCTTAATAAACCTCGCCTTTACTCTTGTTGGTATGATTATCGCTTTGACAGGCACCATAGGCTCCGGGAAGGGCGAGGTGGCGAAATACGTCGAGCAGAAGGGATTCCAATACCTGGTCTATTCTGATGTGCTGAGAGAGATCGCAAAGCAGAAGGGCATTGAGCCGACAAGGCAGAATCTCCATAAGCTTGGAGGAGCTATCAAGGAAAAAGTCCATGATCCCGGCTACCTTTCAAAACAGCTCCTCAAAAAAATCACCAAAGAGCATGCGGTGGTCGACGGTGTGAGAAATGTGGGGGAGATTGAAGAGCTGAAGAAATCAGGGGATGCCTACATCATCGGCATCACTGCGCCGCAGCGCCTGAGGTTTCTCCGGCTCAGGAAAAGAAAAAGGGAGGGCGACCCCCTGACCTTTCCGGAGTTCAAGCGCATCGATAATATCGAAAACAGGGGAAGGACAAAAGGCCAGGAAATCAATGCCTGCCTGAAACATGCAGATTATATGATAGCAAACAACAAGGGTGTCAGGGAATTGCATCAGAAGGTTGATGAAATCCTCAGGAGCATCGCACAAAAAAGGCAAGCATAAGGATTCAAAATATCAGCCTTTTGCCTATTGGTTTGTATTGAATCTTTTTTGAATGGCAACCAATCAATAAAATCTTATGAATAATAGCAAATCTCGTTAATTATCGAATTATTGCGAGATTTTCTAGTATAGTAAA
>JACPBU010000013.1:858-12814 GCA_016180165.1 Candidatus Woesearchaeota archaeon
TAGTATAGTAAATCACCTTTTGGATTTTCGAGAATTTCGGTGATTTACTATAATTGTATAATTCTAAAAAGGATATCGAAATTCCGTTTAGTCAGATAACAAGGAGGGAAGTGATACAAATCTTAACTTAAAGAGAGATGACCTACTTCTTTATGAACATAACTTCTGCATGCTTCCTGTCTTCATAAAATTCCTTTATGTCCTCATACACCTCGCTCTTATGTTCAGGAGAAAGGGATTTATACAGTCCTATAACTTTCAGGTACTTTGACTTTGCCTCGGCAGTATCAAGGCTTTCCAAGGCTTCTCTGCCAGCAAAGAGCTCTTTTTTTACCTTGGCCAGTTCATCATCCCCTGCTGCTGGATTAGACTGTGATCCAGATGGTAAGTGAGTTTTATCTGGCTCCACTGCTTCCTGCCCTGGTACATTCCAATTAACTTTTGATGGTCCCCCATAAGCCAAATCGAGCGAATCCACTTTGGATGGGCTTGGCTTAGCAAATAAAGATGATGTGCCGGAGAGCGGTAATCTTAAGGAAGTAGATATTGAGAGATGTCCCTGTAATGGAGGTTGCTTGGCAGGATGTTTCTGAGAGGGAATTGGCCATGAGGAGGTGGACTGAAGGGATGCTTGCTGGGAAGGAGGTTGAGTAAGTGGGGGATGTTGGAAAGGAGGTTGAGTAAGTGGGGGATGTTGGGAAGAAGAGATTGGCTTCTTCCTGAAGATTGAAAGAATATTTTTAAAGAATTGGCCACGGTGCCCGACCGAAGCCTTTCTTATCGCATCCTGAATCTCTCTCTTTGCCTGCACTTCCTGAAGCTCGAGCCTTTTCTGCTGCTCCTTTTCCTCTTTTTGGCGAAGCTCCTTCAGCATGTGTTCTTCGACACGCTTCTCTTCCTCCTCAATGCGCTTGATCTTTTCAAGCTCCCTCTGGCGCTCCTCTAAAAGGAAATCGCGCCTCTGCTGGACACGGAGCCTTTCTTTCTCAGCAAGACCGTCGAGAAATTCAACGATAAAGTTTTTCTTGTTTTTGGAAGCCGCCCCTTTTACCCCTAAATTGGAGGCTTGGCTCATTGGGCTTCCCCACGGCGCAGATTCCTTTTTCTCTGCCAGCTCCTTGTGCTTAAGCACCTCTTTTTTCTCCCTGGCTTTTGCCAAGACTTCCTCATTCAGTTTCCTTATCTCTTCCAGCTGATGCAGCTCTTCAGACTTGTGGCGCAACTCCTCCTTCTGCAGCAATGTCCTGATGACTGATGGTGGTGGGGGCGGGAGGATGTCCAATCCCGGAGAGATAGAGGCACCTTGTTTGAGCCCAATAACATTTTTTTTAGAAAATTTCCTTTGGGGGGGCTTTCTTTCCTTATTCCCTGAAGAGGCAGAAAAATGCCTTAAGCTACCCCTTGCGGTTTTAGACTTTACCTTTTTCTGCGGCCTACTCTTTTTACTATTAGTAATACCTATCCACCCCTTTTAGCTTTCTTTGAATTCACTCATTTATAAAAGTTTCTATGAGCTTCTCACGGCTGGAAAAGCCGGATTTTATGGCAACCCTCCTGCCTAAAGCTTTTGCCAGGAACCGGATAAGCTCCTTATTTGCCTTGTTGTCGTGCGCAGGAGCCTTAATTGCAATCCTATAGGCTTTTCTCTCAGCATCAAAACCCAGGATTTCACTCCTTCCTGCACCCGGCTTGATTAGCGCTCTGAAAACCTTTTCTGGGATTTCCATCAACCCAGGCTAAACTCGACCGCCTATAAAGGGTTTGTTGACTATCTTAGAGTAATAAAGACAGGAAGGTTTAAAAACAATCTTCCGCCCCCCATCCTGATGAAAGTCATCGATAACACCCCGCCAAGAATTCTCCTCATAGATGATGAACCACATATGCTTAGGCTGCTTGAAGCTACCCTCTTGGTTGACAGAACCCCGAAGTATATGACTTTTACTGCTGGCGATGGTGACGAAGGGTTAGAGTTCAACAGAAGTTTTCAGGCTGGTGTGATCATAACAGATATTCTCATGCCCAGAGTGGATGGCATTGCAGTGTTGAGGGAGACCAAAAGATTATATCCTGAGACTGAAGTAGTGATGGTATCCGGGCAAGGTTCCTTAGACAGGGCAGTTGAGGCAGTTAAGCTTGGGGCATTTGATTACCTCACCAAGCCTGTTGATGGCTCAAAGATTCGCATTGCAGCAAGAAATGCAACTGCAAGCAACCAGCTGAAGATCCATACAAAAGATTTAGAGGCAAGGACATGGGATGGGATCAACCATCACGCTGGAAATGCTTTTGCTCCGGTTATTGCCTTCCTTGAAATTTTAGAGGGGAGGGTAAAAGAATTGGAACCCCAGCTTCAAAAAGAGTTGATGGAATTGATTAAACCTCTAAATATTGGATTTTATGACGGTTATAAAGTTTTTAAAGACTATCAACGCACCCTGCCTGGGGCAAGAAACGACCAAATTCAATCCAATGTTTATGAAAACGTTGCTTTTGCCATAAAACAAGACAATCCAAGGATACCCAAAAGGCCGATGGAAGAGAGCTGCGATAAGGAAGCAAAGGTTTTTGCCGACCCGCTCCTGCTTCAGACCTCGGTCGAATGGATATTGCGTGACCTCCAGATTGTAGGGACAGAAAACTTCAGGTATACCATTTTCAGGGATGATGGAAATGTCAACATCAATATCGGATATAACTTTACCGGAAAGGACAGGCCTCAAAGTGTCAGGAACACCGGCCTTGGGCTTTACATTGCTG
This sequence comes from Candidatus Woesearchaeota archaeon, assembly GCA_016180165.1. Classification (GTDB taxonomy): domain Archaea; phylum Nanobdellota; class Nanobdellia; order Woesearchaeales; family JACPBV01; genus JACPBV01. The sequence continues at coordinate 3,619 of JACPBU010000013.1, forward strand.
ATAAGCTTGTTGGAAAGATGGGTGGCAGGCTCCTCCTGACACAGGATAGATTTGGGGAGTCATTAACCATAAAGCTGCCGGAATATAAGGCTGCATAAACCCAAGAATGATTTGTTGGAATGTTTTCCCCGGCAATAATGTTATTCTGTAAATAAAACTTTAGGGACTATCTTCTCGGAACTGAGGCATTCTAGTTATAATCCCTCCATCTATGCCTGCACTTGTCGCAGGTCAGAAACTTTGTTTCCGGCTCGTCGCCTGCGCGGGTCTGGACTGTCCAATACCTTGCCTTATGATGGCCGCATTTCGGGCAGCTGGCATCCATCAAGGGGAGAGCTTCATGGTCGTGGTCTTTCTCGACAACGGCTATCTTTGCAGAGCCCTGCTTGACTTTTTCTGTAAAGCCAAAAGATTGCTGCTCCGCAGACTGGTGGCCGCAGGAACATTTCACAACTGTCTTATTGCCTTCCTTTTTGGGAAGGAGGATTGAACCGCATTTTGGGCAAAACATCTTTTCCACCAGAGTATCAGCTCATGAATGGCCGGCCAATGCCTAAAAGGCTCATCAGCTCGACAAACCAAATCTTGACATATCCCAGCAAGGGCACCCTTGCCACCGCATTACCTATTATCTGCCCCCCCTTAATATTTGTTTCGTCAATTTCCCTCGACTTAATATTTGTTTCGTCAATTTCCCTCGACTTAATCATACCACTATTATGGTCGCCTTTAGTCTGGAAGATGTAAATCCCATCATCACCTTCGTTTCCGGCCTTTTTGCTTTTTTTGACTACACGATGGATGATTGGGTCAGGCTTGCTGCTCCGGAAGACAATAACATCCCCAACCTTGATATTTTCCGGGCGTTTTCCGAAAAGGATCATGATATCGCCACGCTTAAAGCCGGTGGAGAAAGGAAATGCTGAAAAGTTTTCCTGAGAAACATTCAATTCTTGTTCATACCATCTGCCACAGGAGCCCCAATATTTTTCTTCATCAGTTCTTCCATAGGCTGAAAACCTTTTGCCGCAGAGGAGATAATTGCCTGTCCATGCTCTTGCCCCATCGACAAATGCATATTCTTTTTCAAGCGCATGGTCCATGCTCCCGGAGACGACAGCAACAATCGGAAATTTTGTGTTGAAGACGAAACCAAGGCCAGGATAGACGATGAATTTGATGAGGACAAATGCCAGGACAATATTTGCAAGCCAGCTCCATATGCTGTCTTCTTCCCAGATGAAGCGCCAGGCTTTTCCCAGCATTGGCTTAAACTTTTTCCATTCCATCTCCTTCCGTTGGAATGTGGCTGATTAAAAAGCTATCGGTTATACGGATATTTCTTAGTAAAGTTTAGAATCTTATTTGAAAAAAGCCTGAAGGAGCTTAGAAGCTGTCTTTTTTCTTCTTCTTGAGAGCAATGGAGATTATGATGAGGGCAACAAGCACCAGGATGAAAATGTACATCGTGGAGAAGATTGTTGAGGTTGGGGCTTCCTGGGCCGTTTCCTGAACGGCTTCCTGCTGAGGTGCCTGCTCCGGAACAGATTCCTGGACTGGCTCTGGAGCAGCAGCCTGCTGGACCTCCGCAGGAGCTGCCGGCTGGTCGAGAGTCAGTTTCTTGAGGATGAACTTTGCAGAGCCACCAGTGATGCTTTTCAGCATCACAGAAATGTCAGAGACTGCATCCGCATTGAAATCAAAGCGCTTTTCATTGCCGATAAAAAATACTGCGGTGATGGGGTCTGAGGAAAGCACAAGGACAATCCTGTCAGCATAAAGCTTTGAAACATTAAGCTTGTGGTCTTCTCCGAGAATCTTAAAGGTGTACAGGGTGCCCTGTGTTGGGTTAATCTCAAAATCCTCGCCCTTATTGAACTCCTCGTTGAGCTCAAGGCTGATGGTCTTTGTTTTGGCCCCTCCGCCTCCGCCACCAGCAGAACCTCCACCGCCACCTCCGCTGGAGCTGCTGCTTGAACTGCTCCCGCTGGATGATGCTGTGGTCTTATAGGTAGAGAAGCCAAGGCCAACTGCATCGGGGATTGTGCATTCGGTATAGGTGCTGGCATAAGTGCAGGTGATGGTTGATGTAACACTCTTGCAGTTTGAGCCATCCTCATCGCAGTGTGAGATGGTATTACCTGTTGATGAAGTTGGGATTCTGATAAGGACTTTTTCTGCCCCTGTCTTTTGCTTGAGGCTCTGGAACTGGGCTGCATCCATACCCAGGAGGCTTGAGCCGGTAAGGAATTGCGAGATATTAAAGGTCGCTTTCTCAAATATGTCAACCCCGACAAAGGTTATCTGTGCCCCGGTGCTCTGGTTCTTGACTGTCAAATTGGTGTTAGAAAGGTATTCTGTTGATGATTTCAGGGCATAATCAAGGCTGTAATTTGAGAGATTCATTGTAGGGATGTCAATAACCCATCCTGGGGGCGCATCCACCACAAAAGTTATGTTTGAATGAGCAAGAGCGGTTGTTGCATTAGAGCATTTGCTTGATGCGCAGTTTCCACTCACATCACAGGTGTACACCTTGTAGAAATAGGTCTTATTGGCGACAAGGCCGGTGACATCTGTCACATGGTGGGGCCTGAAGTTATCGTGGGCATTAGAGTCCAGCAAAGCCTTATCAAAGAAGGTATTATTCAATGTGGAGCAGGTAGTGTCATTGTTATAAAACTTTATCGTGCCGTTTGAAGGCTCATTGCTGTCATAGATGATCGTAAGCGAATTTGGCACTTTGTTGTTGACCTTATTCCAGAACAGCTGAGGTGAGTCCTTGTCATTCGGGTCTGCATTAAATCCTGTTGATGAGCAGAAGAACGGGTCAAACTTGCAATCAAAATCAGTACAGTCTGTCGAGCCATCCCCGTCATTATCCTTGCTATCCGCACACTGAGGGCCAAATTCTCCAGGAAAGAAGCCAAACTGCTGGAATTTCGTGCACTGGCTGTTGCTTTTCTGGCCAGGGTTGGTGCAATCCACAATCTCAAAGTCAATCCCCTTGAAGTCTGAAGCCCCGGGGCCAACTGTATCCACTACACCGGTACTGTTCCCCGTGGAATTTGCGCTGACACCGTAAGCGCGCCAGGATTTTGTAGTATTAACATTGCTTTTCCCATTCAGGGTGTCTTTATCGATCGCAAAAATCGGGCCATTCACAAACTCGCACGCTTTCGTCCTGTCAGATTTTAATGGGATATTTGAGGCTATCCAGCTGCTGTTGCTGCAGGACTGGGCCATAAAAGTTTCAGCAACCCTGTTTGAGCTGTCGACCTCAACGATATATTTGAACAGATATTCAAATCCGACCAATGAGGCAGTATTTTCCGGAGAGCAGCCACCAGTGGCAGTCCCATCAGTATCAAGATAGATATAGTACTTTGAGGTGTTGGCTCCCGTCCCAATGATCCTGTCAGGACCTATTGCAGTATTGTAGCACAAAGCAGAGTACGAAACATTCCTCACCCTCATGCCATACATATAAGCCTGGGGGGTCTTTTTAACCCCAATGTCCTGGATGTCAGCATATTGTTGTGATGGCTCTGAGCTTCCACCAACGGCATCCGAGGCGATATTGATAGGGGGCTCATTGTCCATGCCCGAAAAGAAACTGTTCATCTGCCCATCATTGCAGAAACCTTTTGAGGTGAGCGCACGATAGGCCTTCGCCCCAGAGCCTGCCGAAGCAGTCTCATTGATCATCTCACTAACATTCCCATCAATCTTGATCGTGGTCTTGTTTGTTGTTGTTGTGATGACAGTGTCTCCTTCTACAGCATTAAAAGCTATAAAGTTCTGGTCAACTTCCCATAAAATCTCGACTGTCCGGTTGCCAGGGGAGAGATAATAATGGAGCTTGTCAGCCCCGCAAAAAAAGCTCCCATTGTAGGCATTGCATGAGCCAAGGACACAACTGCTGTCATTGAAATAGTATTCTGCAACGAAAGTCGAATTGCAGTAGATGGCGCTGACGTTCTTCAAAGGGCCAGTAGTGTTGGGGTTGGAAATAAACAACTGAACATATGTTTTTGTCGATGTCTTATTGATGGTATAGGTTGATTCATTTTGGCTGAATGGCCCACCTATCGGATATTCCAATCCGGCACCGACCCAAGTCTGGCCTGTAAAGGAAAAGTCCCGTGGATTTGTAGAGCCATTCGGATGCAGCATCGGGCCCATCGGAGGCTCAAACCAATTGCATTTGGTATTTGCCTTGCAAGAAGCGATGTCACCATCTTTTTCTTTGCAGCCTCCAACGAAGCTTGAGGGCTCACAGAAACCAGTCTGAAAGGCACAAGTACCGCGAACGAAAGCCGATCCATTAGCACCTGCGCACTGTACTGAATTTGTTATTGAGTTATTAAAGCATGGGCTCACACATGGTGAGAAAAACCCACCTTCAAAGCCCCCAAAATCATCTCCCTGCCAGTAGCAGCCTGAGGATTCACATAATGACTTGTTTTGAGCAAGAGTCTCATTCTCTTCGCAGGTGACAATCGGGGCAAAATCACAAAAGCCCATGCCCCCAAAGCCGCTGCTCCATCTGCATCCACGGGTTGTGCCGCAATCACCCTGGTTCTTGCCGACGCAGGCCCTTGCCATGCTCTCATTCTCAGTGCAGACTGAAACACCTGACTTATACTTGCAGACCCCTCCGCCACCAACACTATCGCATGTTGCCGGGGAGGTAAGAGAGGTATTGGTAAAGCAAAGTTCCGACTGGGGAGCACAATAAGAAAACCCATGATCGTCAATGATCCAGACACAGTCACCAACGGCTGTACAATTGTTCTGAGCACCAGGCATCCCATATTTATAGGCCTCGTACTGGAAGCAGCTGCTGGCATCACCAATAGTGCCTCCGCAAAATGGGTCCGAAGAGCATTTAAAATCCTGGCAATCAACCTTGCCATTATTATCATTATCCATAGTGTCGTAGCATACCTCAAAGTTTCCTTCTCTTGGCTTGCATATCTGGCTTGAGCCATCCCATTGGCAGCCTCCCTGGGCAAAGGAGGTGTCACAGATAGCCCTTTCCTGGCATGAAAAGCAATCCTGATTGCAGCCTTTTACGCCTTCACCTATGCACAGGCTTGAAACATTATCCCATTTACACCCTGCTGCAGAATTTGCGCAGGAAACATTTGGCTGTTTCATGTTATTGCAATCGCCGCAGAACTTGCTGCAATCCCCCCCACCGCCAAATTCAAAAAGCGGAGTGCACCAGCCATACCCATTGAATGCATTGCTGTCTGACTTGAATTTACAGCCACCCCTGGAACCTTCACATTGGGACTGGGCAGCCGTGGCATTTTGCCATCTTCCACCGGTTGAGTTAAAATCACAGTTCCAGCATCCTGCGTTGCAGTCACCAAGCTTGGTGGAATCGTGGGAAAATCCTGCTCCGGAGCCTCCCTGCTGGCCGAAATCCTTTATTGCGATGCCCATCTCACACCAGCTTTCACTTGACAGCTTACCTGACAAAGGATCAAAAGTAGTCTGAGTATTCCAGGTGCCGCTCATGCTCAGGCAGGTAGATTCGCTGCTGATATCGTCGAAAAACTCAAACCTGCCAAAATCCATGAATAGGTCATCACACTTGCTTGTCCCGTTATTCCATCCGCAGGGGAGGAAATAGCTTGAAAGGTTCTCACAAAGAGTCTGATTGTTGAGGACGAGGGGGGAGGTACACGAGAATGTTGGAGGGTTGAGCTGGATATCCATAAAGGTTTTGCTGCTGTTCAGATTACACGTTGTTCCGTTCCAGCTGCATAACCCCGTCTTTTGGGTGAGTTCCTGCCTGTCGCAGAAAGTCTGGTTGACAATCGCTGAGCAATTAAAACCGCCTGCTTCCGGGTTGAAGAGATTTCCGCGGATGCATTTCCCTCTTTTTCCGGCGTTGCTATCCCAAAAACAAAAAGAGGCGTTAAGATTATTGCAGGCAACCCGTGGAAGCATCTCACACTCTGCGGAAGGAGCATCGTTGAACCCTGACATCGATTCGCAAAAACCCCCAAAGTCCATCCAGTTGCATTTATTCGCTGAATCTGCCATGCAGGCCTGAATATTGGAGTGGGCCGCACACCCAATGGTAAGCAGCTGGCCAGTTCCCATTGTCCTGTTTTCAGATTCGTTATTGTACCGGAAGTGGACGCCGACGCTGATGTTGTTTGAGACATTTATCACATACATTATACCATAAGTTTCATTTTTTAGGGTTGTGTTGGGGATAAGGAAAGCATAGGTGCCTCCCTGATAAAGCGGCCACTTGCCAAAAGTGTCATACCCAAATCCCCCAAAATCAGTAAAGTTTTTCAGGGGAGTTTGCTTAATGCGCTCGTTGAATTCTGCATACGATTGCCATTGTCCCATAAATAATATCTTGGCATTACCAGAAACATCAATGTATTGCCACCACCACCCTGTTGAATTTCTCAACCGCATGTGGCCTGTCGGGCCTATGCTCTGGTTGGTAAAGTTAAACAAAGAGGAGGCATTAACATCCTGATTATAGATAGTTATGTTTCCAGAAAAGATATCTGCTGCAACAAACCCAGAAAACAGCAGAATAAGAAAAGAAGAGAGTACACACCAGCACAAGCTTAATATACGCGAGTGAGACTTTCCTCTTTTTATTGCCATGCATTCCACAAGATTACGACGTCATTATGCAGTTAGACATATGGTTTAATAGGTGGTTTGATGTACCAGTATAGCTTTAATACAAATTCCTTAACAAACTTATTTATAAACTTTTCGTTCCCAACAAGGGGAAATTCGCATTTATCAAGAGAAGAACTCAAACAAATTTGATGACCGATAGTGTTTTCCATCACCGTTATAAAGCCACAATACTCTTCGATGGATTGTAAAAAAGATGCTTAACTATCCTCGGCATAAAGCCATTGGCTTTAACGTTCGGCATTTTTAGCCCTTCAAAGCCGCTCTGAAGGGCGGGGCTCTGGACCCAATGACATTGAAGTAACTTTGAAATAGCCTCACAAACCACACCATGAAAAAGCATATCAACCAATACCCTTCGCTGATGGACAGCCAGGGAGAGAAAAAGGAATACCGGCCGAATTACTTTGAAGGAGTCCTGCAGCTCCGCAATCCGACGGATGAAGTCTTCAACATGATCCATAACCAGATTGCCCATGATGAAAGGGCTTATATCTCAAAAGAAGTCTATTATAAGAACGGCGTTGACTTATACCTATCGTCAAACAGGTTTCTTCTCCGGCTGGGAAGGAAGCTCAAGCAATCCTACAAAGGAAAGCTCATCGTCTCCAGAAGAATCTTCACCACAGACAAGTTTACCAGCAAGTTCGTCTATAGGGTAACTGTGCTTTTCAGCTTAGAGCCAAAGAGGCTCGATGAGGAATCAGATGGAGATTGACTAATTATTTGGAGTTTGAAGAAGAGAAGCCTTGCGCTCTTTCTGATAGTTGTCAACTAACGAATGGAGCATGCTTGCCTCTTTCCTTGCATTGTCAAGGCTTTCCTTACTCACAAGGCCAAAATAAGCTGCTTCTTCAATCCCCATTTTTGATGCATCGATCAAAAGGAAAGGAAGACGCTCTTTGGTCTTCTGGCTTATCGGCTTCTTGTAGATGATAGTTGAGACTTTACCCTTCAGCTGCCCTATCGCCTTTTGGCTGAACTGCTCGACATCTTTGACGAGCAAAACATCTCCCTGCCCGATATTGAGAAGCCCGGATTTTTTCTCAAATTCCACTGTGCCCAGGTTTTCAAGCTTTTTCAGGATGCAGTTGTCCTTAAGGTGGGAGAGAAAAAAATATAATGCAGCAATTGAGCCTTCCTGCTCAAGCAATTTGCCATCCTTCTGGCGGACCATCGCATCGTATGCCCTTATCCTGGACTCTCTTAACGACAGGAGTTTTGCCATCCTCCTATCCTGGGCGGACCTGCTTGATCTTGCGAGCATGACTGAAAAATCTTTTTGCAGGGAACCCAGCTTTAGGCCAAGTTTCCCGTTCTGCTGCCTGAGGAGCTTAATCTCACGCTCAGCCCTCTGGAGTTTGGTGAACAAGGATAAAAAATCCTCCTCTGCAAGCTTTTTTTTCTCCACAACTTCCCTGATAATCTTCTTCTCTTCCTTTTCGGGTTCTTCAAGGAGCTCCATCGCATCACGAATATTCAACTCCTTTCCAACCACCAAGGTGATAAGCTGCTCCCTAAATTGCATCTTTCCGCCTGCCTCCAAAAGATAATCTATCTTCTGCAGGACTGGGCGTATCCTCTTAAAAGCCGAAACGGCGCTTGCTACTGCATCTACTTCATGCTGGTTTTTTGTCGCGTAATCCCTCGCCATCTCCCGCTTTTCCTCGACCTTAAGGTCATACTCCGGCTTTGACAGGCGCGCCCCAAGCTTGATGGCAAGCTTTTCCACATATTCAGGATTCTTTTCTTTATCAGCCCCCACCAGCAAGACTTTTCCCAGAGGGATAAGCTTTGCGATGAGCGTGCCCAGATCCAATTCTTTCGCAGAATCAGCCTTGACCAGCATCCCATCAAAGTCAATCGCTGCATAGCCAACGGTCGTGCCGGGGTCAACGCCAACGATGAGGGGTTTCATATCCATGTTTAATGTGCAAAGCTTAGCAACTATAAAAATATTTGGGGAATTGAATGGAAAAACAAATCTTTTTAATCAAAATGACACTCTTGATGGTAAATGCTGGAATTTCATTTTCATCAAACTGATCAATGGTATGACTTGTTCAAATGGGGTGATGTTCAAGAAGGCACAGCACATAATCAGCAAGAATTAGAGAGGTTTTGCAATGACTCCAATATCTATTTTGAGGGTGTGGAAGGATTAATCTCGATTGATTTTCCAAGAAGGGTCAGCCTGTTGGTTAGATTAGGAGATAGGCTAACTTCAACACAAATCTCCACCCTTCAAGGTATAGAGATTAGGCCGCATGAAATTATAGGGGCGCTCATGAGGGAAAATTATGTTTTCGATAATGATTTAGATGTAGATAATAGGCAATATACATTCCATATTGCATACATGGGAGAAGGATATGCCCAATTCTTGGAGACGATGAAATCCATTCTGCGGTTTAGTGGGCTGTATAACATGCAATGTGAAGAATCTAAGGGGGACACTAAGATTACAATAAAAAAAGACCCTTCCTGGCTAAAGGCGAAATAAGACCTC
>JACPBU010000014.1 GCA_016180165.1 Candidatus Woesearchaeota archaeon
AAGCTCTACTGCACAAGGTCAACCGGGGATATTTTTGAAGCTGAAAAAATTCCCAATGAGAGGATACCCAAGATACGGGAGAGCCCTCTGCTCCTGGACATGCTCAGGGGAAAAAAGATTGACTTAGTCATCAACATCCACCGCGGCAGCCATCCGAAAGGCGATTCTTTTGAGATACGGAGGAGCTGCGTCGAGCTGGGAATTCCCTACATCACGACGATGACCGCCACTGCTGCGTCGGTAAAGGCGATGAAGGAGATGCGGGGACGGGAGATTGAGGTGAAGAGTCTGCAGGAGTATCATAAGAATTTATCTGGAGTTTAAATCATTCGCATAATCGGAGGTTTTATAAATATGTTATAAATTCCCATGCTTATGATTGTTTCAGTAATCTATCGCTCATATTCAGGAAACCTTAGTGATGCTGCTAAAGCGCTTAACGATGGCCTGTTAGGCGGAACAGGAAGGCTTGCTCGATACCAACCTCATGGGGCCGCGCCTTATATTGATATTATTGCTGCCCATAATTTTGTTGGCCATGCGCCACTTTTTGAACCCGACTTTGTGGTAAGAATGGGAGAAGGGTCTGGTGTTGTAATAGTTGAGCAACATCGTAAATTGCCTGAAGGAAAAGTTATCGACAAGACAACTTTAGATACTGTCTTGGGAATCCCGGCTATAAGTTAAAATAATTCTTAATCCCGATTGCGGCATTTCGAAACCCTTAAAAATCCCCTTCCTGTGCCAATCTTATGAACCTCACTATCGACAGAAAGATTTTTGAGAAGTTTCCCGGCTTAATTGTTGGAGTTGTTGCCTGCAGGAATCTGGACAATGTGGGCGTTCAGGAAGAAATCCAGAATGGGCTGAGGGCGCAAGAGCAGCGCATCCTTGGCAATTTTAGCGCTGAAACTTTATCCCAGCACCTGAAGATAGATGCCTGGAGAAAAGCGTACGCTGCCTTTGGGGGAAAACCGAAGGAAAACAGATCTTCCGTCGAGAGCCTCTACCGGTTAGCTCTCAAGGGCATACACCTCAGGCATATCAACAAACTTGTGGACATTTACAATTTCATATCGCTCAAGCATATGGTTCCTGCCGGCGGGGAAGATGTTGATAAAATCAAGGGGGATGCTGTTTTGACTTTTGCAGGGCCTGATGAGGCTGAAGTATTGCTTCTTGGAGACAAAGTGCCAAGGAAGCCCCATGCCGGGGAGGTTATTTACAAGGATAACATTTCTGCAATCTGCCGGAGATGGAACTGGCGCGAGGCTGACAGGACCAAGTTTACTGAGGAGACGAAGAACTGCTTCCTTGTCCTTGAAGGGCTTCCTCCGGTGCTGCGGAAGGAGATTGAGGCTGCTGTGTCAGAGCTGAAAGAGCTGGTGCAAAAGTTCTGCGGCGGAGAGGTTTCCTGCAAGATTCTTGATAAAGAATGCACTGTGGTTGAGGTGGGGGAGTAGGGGAAAGGGTTGATAAGAAATAATAATGTGCAATATCCAAGTGAGAAGTTTGCAGGAGTATCATCAGTCTGCGGTTTGGGGAATCTTTACGTTTTCAATAAATCCTCTTTTACTATTAAGAATTCCCTCTTTAATTTTGGAAGATCATTGGCAACAATATCCCAAACAATATTCAAATCCACACCAAAGTAATGGTGAATCAAAATATCCCTTGTCCCAGCAATATCTTTCCAGGAAATAGCGGGATATTTGTTCTTTATCGAGAGCGGAATATTTTTTATTGCCTCTCCGATAATTTCAATCCCCCGCACAACTGCATACTGTTGCAATTCTTTTGTTGCCAGCGTTTCCCTCGTAAGGCCCGCTGAGAATTTTTCTATCTTATTAATTGTCTCCAGAACATGGCCAACAAAAACCATCGGGTCTTTGTCATTCATAATATCCTGACCTCTTCATTGAGGATCTTTTCTTTGAGGAGGGGGTTCAAGCCACTGTAGGTCACCAAGTCCACTTTTTTCCCGAGTGTTTTTTCAAGCTGGCCCTTGATTCCTGAAAATCCAAAGCCAATTCCCGCAGGCGGTTCAATGATAATGTCAATATCGCTCCTTTTGCCCTGAATTCCCTTTGCGTAAGAGCCAAAAATCCCTGCTCGTGTGATTTTATTCCTCCGTAAGACCGGAAGCACCTGTTGCGTTATTGATTTCATCGTTGTTCGCATAAGAACCGCATAGTGAAAATCCTTTATAAATTTACTTATTATTTCTGGTTTTGGTTTCCTGCAGGATTCTTGATGAAGATTGTGATAGGGCTGAGGTTGGGGAGTAGGGGCAAGGGAGATTAAGGGCAGGTAATAGCCAGTAAAAAATGGCCTTTTACCTTATGCACGCCCACTTTCTAATCAACAACCCATCTTCAGCAACTTATAAAAACTCTTAGGCTCTCCTTTTTTGCCCCATGCCGACTGATTCAATCACCTTTTTGGAGCGCCAAAACACCGACGAAGAGATTTACCATATCCTGAATCCTGCTGTTGCGCAGTGGTTTAAGCAGAAGTTCGGCACTTTTGCAATACCGTTTGCTATCATGCCAATCCATTCCCGTGAGAATATCCTGGTTTCTTCGCCAACGGGAAGCGGAAAGACCCTCACTGCCTTTATGGCAATCCTCAATGAGCTTGTTGACTCGTCGCTGAAAGGAATCCTCGAAAACAGGCTGTATGCAGTCTATGTCTCGCCGCTCAAGGCGCTCTCCAACGATATCCTGATCAACCTTGTCAATCCCCTGAAAGAGATTGAATCAATCGCCGGAAAAGAACTTAATATCAGGATCAGCGTCAGGACGGGAGATACTACGCCGAAGGAAAAGGCAGCCATGCTGAAAAATCCCCCGCATATCCTCATCACGACGCCGGAGTCTCTCGCCATCATCCTCTCGTCGGAAAAGTTCATCAGCCACCTGCAGCAGGTTGAATGGTTCATCATCGATGAAGTCCATGCGCTTGCGGAAAACAAACGAGGAGTCCACCTCTCGCTTTCTGCCGAAAGGCTTGCTGCACTGTCGCCGCACATGGCCAGAGTGGGGCTGTCTGCCACCATCTCTCCGCTTGAGGAGATCGCAAAGTTCCTTGCCGGCTTTGAAGAGGGGAAGCCAAGGCAGTGCAAAGTGGTTGATGTGCAGGCGCTCAAGCAGATGGATCTTCAGGTAGTGAGCCCGGTCAAAGACCTGATCGGCATCGAACATGGGCTGATGCACCATGCGATGTATGTTTTGCTCGATAAACTGGTTCAGGAGCATAAGACGACGCTGATATTCACCAACACCAGGTCTGCCACTGAGCGGGTTGTCCATCACCTGAAGGAAAAATTTCCGAAGAGCTATACTGAAAATATCGGCGCCCATCATGGCAGCCTGAGCAAGGCATCACGGCTGGATATTGAGAACCGGCTGCGGGAAGGGAAAATTAAAGTTGTCGTCTGCTCAACCTCGCTTGAGCTTGGGATAGACATCGGCTATATTGATCTGGTCATCTGCCTTGGCAGCCCGAAGTCTGTCGCAAGGGCGCTTCAGAGGATAGGGAGATCAGGCCACCGGCTCAGAGATACAACAAAAGGGAGGATAGTTGTGCTCGACAGAGATGACCTTGTGGAATGCGCTGTCCTTCTCAAAGATGCGGTCGAAAAGAAGATTGACAGGCTTCACATTCCCACGAACTGCCTTGATGTCCTTGCGCAGCAGATTGACGGCATCGCTATCCAAAACCAAATCCATATCGATGCGCTGTTTGCCCTCATCAAAAAGTCTTATTGCTACCATCACCTTCAGCGGAAAGATTTTCAGGAGGTGATTGACTATCTAACCGGAAAATATATCTCCCTTGAAGACAGGCACATCTATGCAAAAATCTGGCATGATGAAGCTACTGGAATGATTGGAAGGAAGGGAAAGATGGGGAGGGTAATTTATATGACCAACATCGGCACAATACCTGAAGAGGTTGCCGTAAAAGTTAAGGTTGGGGAGCATATTGTAGGAACTATTGAGGAGGCATTTCTTGAAAAGCTGAGGCCAGGGGATATCTTCGTCCTTGGAGGCAATGTTTATGAGTTTAAGTTCAGCAGAGGGATGGTTGCACAGGTGAGCGCCTCTGCAAGCAGGCCTCCGAATGTACCGTCGTGGTTCTCTGAGATGCTGCCTTTGTCCTTTGACCTTGCTGTGGATATCGGGAAATTCAGGAAGCTGATGTCGCAGAAGTTCTCTGCCGGAGAGAAGAAAAAGGAGATTCTGAATTTTATCCATACTTATCTCTATGTTGACCAGAATGCGGCAGAAAGCATATACTCCTATTTCAATGAGCAGTTCCAGTTTGCAAAAATCCCTTCCGACACCAGGATCATCGTCGAGCATTACACCGACGAGCGGGGGCTGAAATACGCCATCTTCCATGCCCTCTTTGGAAGGAGAGTGAATGACTGCCTCTCCCGGGCGCTTGCGTTTGCCATCGGAAGGACCCAGCACAGGGATGCCGAGATAGGGATCAATGACAACGGATTTTATATCTGCTCGAGCAAAAAGGCTGATGTGATGGCTGCCTTCCGGCTGCTGAAGAGCAGCGATATCACGAAAGTGATGGATATGGCTATTGACCAGTCGGAAGTCCTGAAGAGAAGATTCAGGCACTGCGCTGCGCGGGCATTGATGATCCTGCGCAGCTATAAGGGCAACATCAAAAGGGTCGGGAGGCAGCAGGTCTCCTCGATGATACTGCTCAATGCGGTGAGGAGGATATCGCAGGAATTCCCCATACTGAAGGAGGCAAGGAGAGAAGTCCTTGAGGACCTGATGGATATCGGCAACGCCCAAAAAATTATCGAAGGGATCGAGAAAAAGGATATCAAGGTCGAGGAGATTTCTACAGCTCTCCCTTCGCCGTTTGCCCTGAATCTCGTCACCCAGGGAAAGGCTGATATCATGAAGATAGAAGATAAGGTCGAGTTCCTGAGAAGGATGCACCAGCAGATACTGGCGAAGATCGGAAAAGAAAAGTTATTCTTATAAACTAATACTAACTTGCTTTTTCTCTATGCGGATGTGCCGGAGTGGCCGAACGGGAACGGTTCAGGGCCGTTTAGCTTAGTGCTTTCCCAGGTTCGAAGAAGGAGCATTGCAGGCAAATCAAGCGATGCTCATCGAAAGTCCTGGCATCCGCATCCCTTTTTTTATCATTATTCTTGGAGTTGGGCTTCAGCCCGACGATTTTTCCCAGGTTTTTTCGCAAGAAAAAAGCTGGTGGAGTGCTTTCCCAGGTTCGAAGAAGTAGCATTGCAGGCAAATCAAGCGATGCTCATCGAAAGTCATGGCATCCGCATCTTTCCATCGAGAGATTATTGAGACCTTCCTAATTTTGACTACTAATTAGTTAGGACATATAGAAAGATTTATAACTGCTTCGAAGTTTGCCAAGCTCATGGGCCTAGAGAATATATTGGTGAAAAAGAGAGAAGCATTAAAAATTTTTGCCGGTACGGCAGCTGCATTTACTGGAATTTCTGCATTTTTGCCTGAAAGGCAGGCATCTGCAGAGGATGCGCCTAAACAAAAGCGGCCTAATTTCGCGGAGTGGCATGCTTCATCTGTTAAAAATACTCCGGGCAAAAGGTTCTTCCACCCTGCCCATCCAAAAGAGGAGATAAAGCTTAGCGAAGAACAGTTTAATCTTGTCCAAAAAAGGTTCCATGATGAGGTGTTTAATCTTGCTCAGAGGGGAAGGTATGACTTAAGGACAGCCAAGAGCGGTTTTGTCGGGGCTCAAGAAATGGCTTTTTTTGTCAGCTTTGATTCAGATGAGCTGCATTGGGCAGATTATATGAAAATTATGGGGCGAGAATATAACAGGTTTATAGCGCAATTCGGCACGGCATCTCAGGGCCTCCCAAGCCTCCATTTCGAAAGATTGGCACCGGCTACAAATTTATCCAGACAATTTCCAGAAATGATTCCAACTTACGTTGTCAATAGCTTTGGAAAATGCCAGATTGCAACCTTTAAGGTCAGCCAGGGCAGGAAATGGGATGAGGTTTCAATAAAACGTGATATTCCTGACCTGGGGGCAAGCGAGTATACCATCAAATGGGCATTCAAAGATGACCAAATTTCAGTCTTTCAGAAAGAGAATCCTTATGTGTTTGTCTCTGCCGGGAATAATCCAGAGGATGCAATCAATGCATTATTATCCGAGCCCTTTCATGTAATAGTGCGGCCTTTTACCATCTCCCACATTGAAAGGGAAGCCAATGAAAACTATCCGGCGTTTAGGGATGATCCCCTTCTGAAAAAACATGAACGTATGAAAGAGATTTCAAACCAATGGATTCTCCGTGAAGAAGGTTTTGTCCATGCCATGATACAAAATTACCTTAAGCAAGAAGCGGATAGATTAGGCCTGGATCCAAAAAAAGCAGTGGATCCTTTCAAAGGGCTGCCACGCTACAGGCTTATTGAGCCGGTTGGGAAAAATATCCAAGGATTTTCTCCGGCTGACGCTTATATCGCTTATCGTGATGTCCCTGAAAAACTGCTTGCCGATTGAGGGCGGGGATTAAAAGTGATGGGGGCTGAAAGATTGTTCTCTGAAGAGGGCATCACCTTTTTATAGATGAAGGCTTTATTATTCCTATGATCCTCGGCATCACCGGCATCTTCGGCTCTGGGAAAACTTCGGTTGCAGAACTTTTTGCAAAACATGGGTTCCTGCATATCAATGCTGATGAAATCGGCCATAGGCTTATTGAAAGGAAGGATGTAAGGGATAATATCATAAGGCTGTTTGGAAAAGACATTCTCGATGACGGAAAGATTGACCGGGGCAGGCTAAAAAAGATTGTTTTTTCTGACGCAAGGAAATTAACAAAGCTCAATTCGCTGCTTCATCCGGCCATCCTTAGGGAAATTAAAAACAAAATAAAAGCAAATGCCGGCAGGGATGTTGCCGTTGATGCTCCCCTGCTTATCGAAGCAGACGGGACAAAGCTGGTGGACAAAGTTGTTGTCGTAAAGATAACCAAAAAAGAGCAGTTGAGAAGGCTTCTTGCAAAAGGCAAATGGACAAAGAAAGAGATATCGCAGATTTCCCGCTCCCAGATGCCTCAGGGGGAAAGACTGAAATACGCTGACTTTGTGGTGGATAACTCATCATCGTTACAGGATACAGGAGAAGCGGTAAAAAATGTTCTGGGGAAGATTCCATCGTGTTGAGGAATGGCTGCCTTTTCCTGATTTGTTGTCTCCGGCAGGTAAACATGAATGACCAAAAGATTTATTAATCAGACACCATTATTCAATCCTGATTTATGAGCCTAAACGACAGGATGGATGACGTTGACAAGACCCTTCTGAATGATCTTCGAAAATATTCCCCCGCCATTTCTCAGATGAGGCGAGAAAGGGAGGAAAAAGAAAGAGAAGTAAGCCAATACCTCCATAAGGCATGGGAAGTTGTCAAGGGTGTTTTGGATGATATTCTAGGAAGTAAAGATGTTCTCGAGGTTGTGAAATTATTTGGAAAACCACTTCCCCTATTGGCTGGTGACGAAATAGGCGGTGAAAAGTGGAATTCCTATTCAATCGGGCCTGATGGGAAACTCTATCGTACCCATAATATCCGGAGTTCACAAAGTGACCCTACTGTCCTTTCTTCTACTGATGCTGCCCGCCAATATGTGGAAGAATCCAATTTTGCAAGGCTCTTCAAAGACCGGGGAGAGAAGTTGGATTTGGGAGGATTAAAAAGCTTATTAGAAAGTGAGATTATACAAAATTATTCCCAATACGCTTATGAGATTGCAGACGAGATTAATCAAGCAAAAGCCAAGGCTAGTCTCCACAAAACCTGATTTTAGTCGACAAACATCATTCTGGGAAATGCTTAAACCTTTGAAGATTTTTTCTTTTCTGGCAGGCCAAACCTGATGAGGGCAATATGCCGGGGGAAAATAAGAGCATGGGGATTTCAAGGTTGCCTCACCGCAAAGTTTTTAATCAGCGCCCTACACTTCCCTGTCCATGAAACTTGCAATCTATCCTGGAAGCTTCGACCCGGTGACTATGGGCCACATTGATGTCCTGAAGAGGGGGCTGAAGATATTTGACAAGATTATCGTCGCAGTCGGTGAGCATTATGCCAAGAACTACCTTTTTTCCAAGGATGAGCGGGTTGCCATGATCGGGGAAGCTGTGAAAGGGATGCCGGTTGAAGTCAGGCATTTTTCCGGCATGCTCATCGATCTTGCGTCGAAGGAAAAGGCAAATGCCATCTTGCGGGGGCTGCGCGCAGTCTCTGACTTCGATTCCGAGTTCCAGATGGCCATCACCAACAGGAAATTCAGTCCTGAGATTGAGACGGTGTTTATCATGACAAGGGGGATGTATTCCTACCTGAGCTCTTCCGTAGTAAAGGAAGTGGCATCCTTGGGCGGGAAGCTTGAAGGCATGGTGCCACCTAACGTCGAAAAATTGCTGAGAAAGAAGTTTTCCTGATATCTCCTGATCTAATCATGCATGCATCAGCCCTAAAAGGTGAACCCTTTCTGGAGATTCCTTACCGGAGGCTTGGGGGATGTTCTCTGCAAAAAGCCTGCCGCGCTCGGAAAAAGCCTGGCTGATTATTTTTAGTAAAGATTCTTCATCTAAGATGAATTTGACCCGGTCGTTAAGATGCTTCGCTGAGAAATCCAGGTAATCGGGGTGTCCCATTATTTCACTGGATTTCCTCAATAGGGCAATGGACACAGAATAATCCCTGATAAGGGCAACCTTCCAATCAACCATATCGTGCCAAAAACAAGAAGCCCCATAAACAGCTTCATTAAACTTTTGGAACCACAGCCTGAGCTTATTGTCCTTATAGGTGACGTATGGATCACGGGAAACAAAATCAAGCACGAGTCCCTCCAGCTCCCCCAAAAAAGAGAGAGGGGACTTATATTTTCCCTTTAACAAAGCCGGCACCATGTCAAAGGCTGATGGCAGCTCATCCCTGATTCGTGCAGTGAATCTAGTAAGCGCATTGACCAAATCAACACGCTCGCACGAATGGCCCAGGCTCTCATGAACAAGCTCAACCAAGACCAATCTATCAACAAATTCTTTTTTTGTCGGCAGTGAAGCTTCAGGCAGGCCATCACATTCCAAACCTGCCTCGATCCCTCCGGCATATTCTTCTTTGCGCTCCGAACCATGTATCTTTTTGAGATCATCAGCATAGGAAACAAGCCATTCCTCATAGGCAACCAACCCCTTTAATGCGGTGTTAGCAAGGATTGTTCGCTGGTTAGAATCCAACGGAATGTTTCCCCGGGGATTGTTGGTCTTTCGGTATTCGAGAGCAATCTTCAACTCCTTAAACTTTTGACCGGATACGGCGAAAGGGTTGTAGCCATCCATATCCGATGGAGCTGAAGGCCATTTTAAAAAGGTTGGTTTATTGAGCCATAAAGAATCTGTTCTTTTGGTATTTGGTTAGAATGGGGAGATCGATGGGCATGTTTAAAAAGAAGCTATGATTTTCAGGATCCGATGAGTGGGGGAATTGAAATGCTCAGGGGGTGCTTTGCTTATGACTTGTGCCTCTATCTAAAGAAGCCGAACATCCTGGCAATCTCTGACACGCATATCGGCTATGAAGAAGCATTGAACAAACAAGGGGTGCTCATCCCCCGTTTCCAGTTCAGGGATATGCTCCTGCGGCTTGAAAAGGCAATAGCGCAGATACAGCGGCAGCAGCACATCAAATCATTTTCCACGATTGTCATCAATGGCGACCTTAAGCACGAATTTGGCAGGATTTCAGAGCAGGAATGGAGGCATACGCTGAAGCTGATTGATTTTTTACTTGGCTATGGGAATGAGCTCGTGCTCGTCAAGGGCAATCACGACACTATCCTTGGGCCGATCGCTGGGAAGAGGAAGGTAAAGATTGAAGAATCCCATACTGCCGGAGAATTTCTCTTCATCCATGGGAACAAGATTCCTGATGTAAAGGCATTGAAAAAAGTTAAAACAGCAATTATCGGCCATGAGCATCCGGCAGTGAGCATCCGGGAAGGGGTCAGGACAGAATTGTTCAAGTGCTTCCTGAAAGGCACATGGAAAAGAAAACACCTAATTGTGCTGCCCTCGTTCAATCCTGCGAGCGAAGGCCACGATCTCATGATGGAATTGCCCATCAGCCCCTTTCTCGGGGACAGTGTTACGAACTTCTCTGCCTACGTTGTTGCAGATAAAGCCTATCCGGCAATTGCTTTAAGGTCTTTGGTTAAGCAAGTTTATTGAGCAGCTCTTATCAATATTCGCAAACTTTTTAAGGGATGGCGCAGAGGAATGGGCTATGGCAAAAAAGAAGTACTGCTCCATCTACCTCTTCCGCCACGGCCAGACCTATTTCAACAGGGATAAGCGCTTTACCGGCTGGAAAGATTCCAGGCTGACACCCCTGGGAAAAAAGCAGGCAGAGAAGATTGCCCGGATGCTGAAGGGCAAAAGGATAGATGCTGCCTACCAAACAAGATTATCGAGGTCAAAAGACACCTTAAGGCCGGTCTTGCGGCTCCATCCGGAATGCAAGGAGGTCATTACCGACGACAGGATGATCGAGAGAAGCTATGGGGAATTCCAGGGAAAGCATCACTCAACTGTCGAAAAGAATCTTGGGAAGGAAATGCTTAATGCCATAAGGAGAAATTATGGCCGGCGCCCACCGCGCGGAGAGAGCGTAAAGATGGTCGAGAAGAGGGTTCTTCCATTCCTTAAAGATTTGCTGGCAAAAATTAAAAAAGAAAAAATCAATGTGGCCATTTCCGCCCACGGCAATTCCATGAGGCCATTCAGGAGATATTTTGAGAAATTGAGCGTTGCTGAGATGATGCAGCTCGAGAACCCCTGGGATGACTATTTTGAGTATAAGGTAAGGGTTTGAGCATAGAGTGGGGGTTTAGCATTTGCTTTGTAAAGAAATTTAGGATCAGC
>JACPBU010000015.1 GCA_016180165.1 Candidatus Woesearchaeota archaeon
TTAAGGATTAAATATTAAGGATATAAGACTTTGCCAGAAAGAATGAGCTTGAGAATCCAGTAAAGGATGAGCCTGAGAATCCAGAAAAATTCCAGGTCAAAACTTCAAATATGGCAGCTTTCCGGCAACGCTTTCAATCCCTTCCCTGGCTTCTAAGAGCAGCCTTGTGGAATCCCATGTTCCTTCGAGCAATGATTTTCTTGAGCTTTCTTTCATTGAGAACGGGGCTTTATCTTCGGCATACTCAATTTCTTTCTTAGATATATCAATAATAATCTCATGCCCTGGATTTTCTTCGATAAAGTCCATCAGTTCGTCAATCTCTTCTTTGGGAAGGGTGATGGTAGGAACCCCCATCATGGTGCAGTTCCCCGAAAAAATCTCTGCAAAACTCTCGCCGACTATTGCCTTGATTCCCCATCTCATGAGAGCCTGTGGTGCGTGCTCCCTGCTCGAGCCGCAGCCGAAGTTCTTGTTGACAACAAGCACCGAAGCTCCATTGAACCTCTCATCGTTGAAAGGATGGGCTTTCTTGTTTCCGTTCTCATCGAAGCGCTCATCAAAAAAAGGGTATTTCCCCATGCTAGCAAACGTGACTTCCTTCATGTATCGTGCAGGGATGATCCTGTCGGTGTCAATATCGTTTCCCCGGGTGACGATGCCGGTTCCTTTGATGCGGATTATTTTGGGCATTGGTAAATTAAAGTATTACTCCCCACCATATAAAATTAGCGTTTTCGAGCTGAAATTTAATTTCTTGAAGGATTACTCATTAGTGGTCACTAATGGAAAGATTTATAAAACATTTAGAACACCTTCAATATTAGATGATTTCTATGAAAAACGCCAAAGGTTCTAAGCCTGACCCTCGACAAATAAGCCCCATTGCTGTAATATGCGCTAAATCCTTGGCAAGAGATTCTAATGTGCCTTATGCTAGAGAAATTTGGAAAGAACTGGGAAGGTATGACACTGCCGTTATTCGAGAAGGGAATCTCCGCCTTATCAATTTTTTAAGAAGGCTATTGTTTTTATATCCGAGTGTCTCAGGGCTAAAATCAATCCTGGAAGGAAGGCATTTGGCTATTGATTATGCTTTAGAAGCTGAAGGCAACCCCCATGTGATGGAATTAGCATCTGGGCTTTCTCCAAGAGGCTTGTATTTTACACGATGGGATTCGGGCCTAGTCTACATAGAAACAGAATTGGAAGGATTACTACAGATAAAGAGAGAAATTGTAACTGGAATAAGGAAAGCAGAGTTGCTGGAAGGGCGCGCTGCAACCCCAAACTATCATTTAAGTCCATTAAACGTTGTCGATAGATCCCAGTTTATGGAAGCAGTCAAGCCCTATGCAAGTTCTAAGAAAGATAGGCCTTTGGCAATTGTGCATGCTGGCCTTTTCCCATACCTTGATAAGGAGGAGCAAAAAAAGATGAGAGATAATGTTGCAGAAGCGTTAAGAACATACAGCCCAAATGGTATGTGGATTACGCCGGACTTGGTGATAGATGAAAAAGAATTGAAGTCAAATTTGTTGATGAGATTGTTGATGAAATTAATAGAGATAAAAACGGGCAGAAAGTTTACCTTTTTCGAAAGTGAAGAGGAAACAGAGAAATTCTTAGCAGAAGGCGGATTTACAAAACAAACCATCCCAAGCGCTTATCTGGCGGATAGATTAAGCTGTGTTGATATTTTAAAATTAAATCGAGAACAAGTAAGGCAAAAAGCCCGAATGTTTGATATTTATAAAATGAGATTATGCTCACCAACGTAAGTATTTATACAAAAAAGTTTGTTGCTTCATAATACGAAAAAACACCTTATGTTTTTTGTATCCCTCTGGGATAAACAAGTGACCTTATGTATAGAAACTAGTGTCACTTGTTATAGATTAGTGGGGAAGTATGAATTGGGTTCACACAAATTCCGTCACATCCACCACTTCCCCATGCACCGCAGCAGCAGCGACTATCGAAGGGCTCATCACAAGTGCATCTTCTTTTTCTGCATTTGTAATAGATAATTATTTAAAGCCTTTGTTCTTTCTGTAATGGATGGAGCGTCGGCTTTCAGTTGTTGTTTCTAAAGAAGAGGATTTTTTTGTAGCTAGGGGAGTGGAAATAGAGCTTGCCAGCCAAGGAAAAAGTGTAGAGGAGGCTTTAGATAACCTTAAAGATGCCTTTGGCCTTTGGCTTAAGCATGCAGAGCCCGAAGAGCTTGCCCCTATAAGCGGAAAACAGTCTCCCCTCGTTACCCAAGTTGTCGCTGCATGAAATTGCCAATACTTTCCGGAAGAGAGATGGTAAAGATTCTTTGTAACGAATTTGGATTTGCCTTTCTGGACCAGACAGGAAGCCATGTCATTCTGTTCAGGGAGCGTTATGGAATAAAGAGGAAACCGGTCGTTCCGCAGCATCCAGAGCTTAGGACAGGAACATTGTTAAGCATCTTAAAACAGGCGGGATTGACGAGAAAAGATTTGGAAGATGTTTTAAAATAATCTAAAGAATATTTCTCACATCCACCACTTTCCCATTAATTGCGGCAGCTGCCACCATCGCAGGGCTCATCAGCAATGTCCTTCCTTTTGGGCTTCCCTGCCTGCCGATGAAGTTCCTGTTCGACGAAGATGCGCAGAGCTGGCCTCCTTTCAGCCTGTCGGTGTTCATGCCGAGGCACATCGAGCAGCCTGCGCCCCTCCATTCAAACCCAGCGGCAATAAATATTCTGTCCAGCCCTTCTTTTTCAGCAGCTTTTTTCACCTGCTGTGAACCCGGAACGACGATTGCCTTAACATGTGCCGCAACCTTCTTTCCCTTAACAATCCCGGCAGCTTCCCTCAGGTCGGAAATCCTTGAGTTTGTGCATGAGCCGAGGAATGCGACATCAATCTTTTTTCCCTCGATAGGTTCATTCTCCTTAAACCCCATATGCTCCAACGCCCTTTGGGCAGTCATCTGCTCGTCTTTTGGAAATGATGAGATGGCAGGAATCCTTTCCGATATCCCGATTGCCTGCCCGGGATTTATTCCCCAGGTAACTGTCGGCTCTATCTTTGAAGCATCGAGCTCAACAATATCGTCGTAAAGCGCATCCCTGTCTGATGCGATAGATTTCCAGTATTTCAAAGCTTTCTCGAATATTCCATCATCAGGCTTTGGGGCAAACTCTCTCCCTTTGATGTAAGCAAAAGTCTTTTCGTCGGGATTCACATAGCCGCAGGTAGCGCCGCCTTCGATGCTCATATTGCAGACAGTCATGCGCTCTTCCATGCCCATAGCTTCCACCGCTGTCCCTGAATACTCATAAGCAAAGCCGATGCCGCCATTGACTCCAAGTTTTCTGATTATTGTGAGAATGACATCTTTGGCATAGACACCCTTGCCAAGAGCACCGTTAATGGCAATTTTCCTCACTTTTGGCTTTGACAGCGCAAGGCATTGAGTAGCGAGGATATCCCTGACCTGCGAAGTTCCTATTCCGAATGCGATGCTCCCAAAAGCGCCATGCGTCGAAGTGTGAGAATCACCGCATGCTATCGTCATTCCGGGCTGAGTCAATCCCAGCTCCGGGCCGATGACGTGGACAATGCCCTGCCTTGCATCCCTCATCCCTGACATCAAAAAGGCTGATGCCAAACTCCTTTGCGTTCTTCTCAAGCTCCTGCATCATCTTTTCAGCCATATCGTCGGAAAATGGCCTGCTTTGATTGTCAGTTGGAACGATGTGGTCAACAGTTGCAAATGTCATTTTTGGATAGAGAACTTTTAATCCCATCTCCCTGAGCATCTGGAATGCCTGAGGGGAAGTTACTTCATGGATAAGGTGAAGGCCGATAAAGAGCTGGGTCTGGCCGGTTGGCAGTTTTCTGACTGTATGCAGCTTCCAGGCTTTGTTAAAGAGGTTTTGCGGCATAATAAATGAAAAATGGCTGGAGATTTAAAAGTTGTTGTTTTTTTATATTTCGGCAGATGTATATCCTGAGTCTTTCTGGGGCTCTACCTCTTATCGGCAAAAAGGAAGGGCATGTGCAGGTGTTTGTTACCGGAGAGTAGCAAGGATAGAAAGATTTAAAAAGGATGATGCATCACCATCCCTACCAAATCCGGAGGTTGAGAAAAATGCCAATTCGAGAAGAAGATGTAGGTGAAGGTGAGTTAAAGAGGCGAGCTATGGGTGACGAATCCGCTGAGGACAGTATGAACTCAGGTGCTGCGGAGCTTAATGATTTTGTACCTTCAAGCTCAAGAGAATCAACTGAAGGATTGCAGATAATCAGCTTAGTTACACCAAGGGAAGTGAAAACTCAACTTTTGGGGGAAGAAACACGTATACCTGAGCATGTTAAAGGCACCGGGCCTACTCCATCTTATATTATTACCAGCGCAATAACTGTTGACCAGCTTGTTGATCGTATCAAGGGTGATGAGGTTTTCCAGGATACTGGATGGAGCAGGAAAGACTTCCATCAATCATTCTTGGAATTATGCAGAAATGAACCTTCTTATGCAGGCTCTATTGCTGAGGTTGGAGGGAAGGCTACCGGGGTTTGGGATTATAGTGGAACCCGCTCCCAAGAGTTTGAAGGCTCTTCAAGAACGCATTACAGAGTCTTTCAATTTATTGACCAAAGAGTTAGTTTAAACCCTTCAGAGACGGCCAGGGCCATTTTAGGAAAGCGTGTAGAAGATGATGACCCGCTTTTGCGTGCGCTTCAAGAAGAAGCGGAAGATTCCGCTCCAAACCAGCTTTTAACCGCATTGATGGCTCAAATCTATAAGGAAAGCAAAGCTGAGGGAAAGGGCCCAGTTGTGTTTATTGATGGAAAGTGGCAGGTATTTACTGCCTACCCTTTTAACGCTCGCAAAAAAGGAGCCTGAGCAAAAAGCTAAATAATCATTTTTTTCAGCAGCACATTTTGGGGCTGCTCATTTGCATCTTCAATTTGATAGTATGAGCCATAGCAAATAACGCAAAAATACTTACGGATAAATATTGATGGATAATAGTAGCCCTTTCGTAATACGAAAATACGATTGTTGCCCGTTTGTAACACGAAAAACACGTTATTTTTTTGTAAAAAAAATGCGAACTATCCCCGCCCTAAAGGGCGGGGCTTTTACGTTCGCATTTTTAGATTCAAAAGTCGCTCTAAAGAGCGGGGCTTTACACCCAGCGACTTTTGAGTAATAAGGGATACGGAAAAACGATTTTCGTTTTTTGTACCACGCAGGTGTAAGCAAACGGCATATCTTTGCCTAACGAAAGCATTCCACAAATCGGAGGGATGTTTAGTCCTCAAAGCCCGTATAAATTTATTATTATTGCGGTTATTGGCAAAATTGTGTCGTTGGTTAGAATTGGCGATTTACTATTGGCGAATCTGATTTGAACAAGATTGAAAAACAGGAAGACAATGGCAAAAAAGCAAACTGACGTCATTAAAATCCCGGTAAAAGAATTCCGATACGAAGCCTGCAGGATTATTCCCCAGAAGGAGTATTCTATCACTGAACAGCCTTTTTACCGCCCCATAGAGAATGAAGTGGACGATGCCTTAGCTGCTTACCTTGATGGCAAATCGGTCCTTCTTCTTGGGCCAACCGGAACCGGAAAGAACCGCCTTGTTGAATACCTAAACTGGAGAGCAAACAAACTTTTAAGGGAGCAGGGGGATAAAACTGTCATCCCCTTATACAAGCTCGTCGGAAATGAAGATATTCTTACATCTGAATTAGTCAGCAGGGGTTCTCTTCAAAAGGCTGTTGAGGAAGGTATACTTGAAAGCTGCGTAAGGGAAGGGGGCATTTTTTATTTTGATGAAATCTTTCAGGCAAGGGATGAGCTGAGGACAATTGTCCATGAGGTAACTGATAATCGGGGCAGGATGCTCAGTGATCCAAGGCAGGAGCTGGTTTTCCGCCCCGGGAGGACCTTCGGATTTTTTGCTGCCGGTAACCCGATGTACCTGGGCCCTGACCAGGCGATGAACAGGGCAACGATGGACAGGTTTTTCACTATCTGGATGAATTATCCCCCTGAGCCTGCAGAAATTGAGATTGTGTTAAAAGAGGGGCAGGTCAACGAAGAAATCGCTTCTGCCCTGGTCAAGCTTGCCGGGGAAACGAGAAAACTTAAGGGGAGCTATGGATTAAGGGAAGGTGCCAGCACGCGGGCTCTTGTCGAGGCGGCACAGCTTTACGCACAAGGGATGCCTCTTCCAAGGGCAGTCAAGGGCAGGATTATCAATACTCTTACCCATGACCAGGGAGACCTTGCAAAGATACAGAAAGCCCTCCGCGATGACTCCCTCAAGGTTCCTCCAATAATCTTCGGGGAAGGAAATGGCCAAAAATGAGTGGCTTGAGCAAAGGATTGAGGAAGAGCTCAATAAAACAAATATTGACTCCCAGGACAGAGCTCGGATAAAAAAGATACTCCGGGAAGCAGTTGGATCCCTCAGCGATTTGATCCGCCCAGGCCTGCAGGAATTTCCTTTGCCGCCTTTGAGCAAAGCGATAGCTTCCGTCGGCGGAGAAGGGCTTGAAGATTATTTCTCCCTGTACACCCTGTTGTATCGGGGGATCGATAAAAATTCAGGAATATTTAAAAAAGGCAGATTGCCCACGAAGGTAGAGCCTGTTTCTGAAAAGCTGGATGAGCTTTTGGCGTTGCTGCCCAACGGGCACCTTCCTGCATTGGCTGAGCTTTCCAGGAAATTCCATTCAACCTACCACCTTCAAGAGCGGGTAGACCAGCAGTTTAAATTCCTCCATGCATATTTATCTGCCAATGCTTCCCTCAATGGCGATGCCAGCCAAAAGGATAAGCTGGATATCCAATATAAGGCAGCAGGCTCCCTGCTCTCCAGCGGTGCTGCGTCAAAGACCGTTTTGGGGTTCCTAAAATGGTGGCCCAAAATCGCCAAACCTCTCAATGTTCAGGATTTGAGGCATTGGAATGATGCTTTTCACCATTATCTCAATCCAAAGCCGGGAAGACTCCCAGCGAATGATGTTGTATTGTCAAACTTTATTGAAGACGCGGGGGAGCGGCACCGGAATCCCCATCCCATGTATCTTGCCGCACTGAAGGAGATTTCCCAGGGCCATAATCTTGAGGGGATTCCACAGGTTTATTTTGATATTGCCGATGAATTCCAGGATAGGCTAAAATCAAGATCAGAAAGAAGTGAAAGGGCAGGATACATCGATGATTTTGCGCAGATAAGCGAAAAGTTATCTTCCTTATCCCCGGAAATAAAGGGCCATCTGAGCAGCATCCAAAAATTGTCAAAGGATAGGCCCAGCACGTCTTTCACCAGCTATGCTATCATAGTCGATAGCAATTATACTCCCGATGAGTCCCTCGCGCTTTTTAGTTTTATCTCTCATGCGGCAGAAAAGCTCAATGGCGACCAGAGGTTTATTGGCCTTTTGGACGATTTGAGAAATGCGGCAATCGAAAGAGGAGGTAGGGACTTAAAGAACATCCTTTCATTTGCAGGTAGCCTCATACCGGGGAATCTCCCCCTCATGAGCCAATTTCTTGAAGATACCCTGACTTTTGGGCCGGACATCCCCCTTTCAGCTCCGGCAAGCCTTGCTGATATTGCCATAACACTGTATAAAGAAAATGAATATGCTCCAGAGGGCCAGCGAAAAGACCAAAAGCAGCTTCGCGATTCATTTTCCATGATTGAACAGAGATTCCACACAATAAAAGATCCAGACATCAAAGTGCTATTGTCTACAGCATACAGGGATATGATTGATGCGCATCCTTACGAATCCAGGATGGCCGATAATTCTCCACCACTTGATTCTGCTTTATTGATCGATGCCTTTTCAAAAGCTATTGAGGTTTCCCCTGATAATTATTACTTCCAGCACACCGTTGCCCAGCTAATAACTTCTGGCTCAAAAAAGATGAGGAGGTTCCTGTCTCCCTTCATTTCGAAACTGGAAGGCATCATGCAGGCCATCTCCTTAGGAAGGGAGGAGTTTTGCAAATATATGTCCATGCTGGTTGAAATCATCGGAGCGAAAGCATCTGCATCAGAGCAGAATTTTGATAATGAAATAAGGCATTACCTAAGAGAGACTAGCGCCATCCCAAAAGCAAGGAACAGGATCAGAGATGCCAATGTTCGGTTTTTTGAAAGACTATACAAGACAAACTTTGATTTTTTCACTAATGAAAAAGGCGATGTACCGCCAAATGTAAAGTTTACTCTCGAAGAATTGTTTAAAGTTGGGGAGAGGGTGCCCTATAAGCGAAGGCTAACCTATCTCGATGTTGAAGGGGCAATCCTCGATTCAGTAAATGCATGGTTGGAAGACAGGATCAAAAGCGCAGAGAAAAGCAGGCTCCATGACATTTTTCTAAGGATGTATTGCAGCTGTGAAGAGGATGGCTTGCCTCAGATGATCGGGCGCCTTCCGAAATTCAGAGAAGCTTTAGGAACTATGCCTGAAGCCTTCCAAAAAGACGCTTTGCAGCAGGCTGAAAAACTTCTTGGATTAAACTATGAAGTTGGGATGGCCAATCCAGTCTTTTTGAGAGGGGATAAGTCATCGAAGGATCAGGTGGCACTTGCCGCATCATTTCTTGAGCATTCTGGAAAAGCTTATGCCTCGCTTGGCAAGGATGTGGGGCTATGGTTGGAGCAGGGAATACAGCAAGCTCACTCGCCTCAGGAATTGATGGGTTTCTTAAATGATGAGCATAGCTACTTTATCGGCAAGTTCAAGGAAAGAGCGACTGGATTGAGGCTCGTCGACGTAAGCCAGCGGATAAAAGTCTACACTCAGATGCTGTCAGGGCAAAGCTTTGAGATACGTTCGACACCCAGCCATCTGCCGACGCGCTTTGAGCAGGGGATCATCTACCTGCCGGAAGCAGTCTATTTTTCAAAAGATTTTGAAGAAAACCTGTTGGAGTTTAAGGCAAGGGCATCCTATCCATGCGGAGCCTTGTTGTATGGCACATTTCATTTTACCGATGATGGAAAAGATCTCCTCAGGCAGCGGGGCCTGGATGATGCGGGGAATGTCGAAAGCATTTTTGCATCATACGGCAACAGGCAGTTTGCCGACACCCTTTTTTACATCCTTGAGGTCAATAGGATTGATGGGCAGTTGAGAAGGGAGTTTCCAAGGATCAGGCCAATCTTAGATGCTTACAAGCGCAATACCCTCGAAAATGGAAGGTTCGATCAGGTATCCGGATACGAGGCAGAAGAAGTTTTAGCGCGGTTATACCAGCACTTTCTGGGCGAAGATACAATGCCGCAAGTTCCTCAAAAGGGAAAGAAAGCCTTTGGCCAGGCTGTTTCGCTCATGGATAGCCTTTGTGATAGCAAAGCTGTTTCAATAGTCCCCACGCTCAAAGCCCTCGACACCATTTATACTATTTTTGAGCAGTCAATTGACCTTGAGCTGCCTTCAACTTTCCAGCACCAATCGGCTATGGAAATCAGCCCTCAGGAAATTGACCGAATGACTTTAGAAAAAAAGCTTTCTCAGGGGGAAATTTCTAAAGAAGAAGCCGTTGAAGGGACAGATATATTTTGGTATCCTGAATGGGATTCTAAAAAGAATGCCTATATCGAGCGTTTTGCCAGAGTCCAGGTGCAAAAGCCGCCAATAGATGGCGGACTTGCGGTGGCCCAATCAATTCTTGAAAAAGATTCATCCATCATCCGCCATCTCAGAAAGATGTTTGAGCTGCTTAAGCCGAAATACAGGCAGATAAGGTCTGGCCTCTCCTCCGGTGAGGTTGACCTTCCGAGAGCAACCCAGGCGCTTATTGACATGCAGGCAGGCCTTGTTCCTGATGATAAGGTGTACTTTAGGATATTCTATAACCGGAGGGACCTTGCTACCCTCGTGCTTTCCGAAGTGAGCGGCTCTACAAAACGTTTTGCCGACCTTACTGTTTTACCCCCCGCTAAAGTTATCGATGCCATAAGAAAGACGATGCTCTACTGCGCTGAGGCATTTGATGCCGCAAATGATTCATTTGCTCTTGCAGCAGGCTCGGGAAAAAGCGAGAAAAATGTCCAGTTTTATGTCATCAAAGATTTTTCTGATGGATATGATGATGCTATCCGGGGAAGGATCGGGGGCCTTATCCCGATGCAGGAAAACAGGGACGGGGCTTTGATCAGGCACGCCACCTATTTCATCGGGCAGCAGCCACAGAGGACAAAACTCCTCATCTATCTTATGGAAGGGTATCCTGAAGATGAGGGCTATGCCGACGAGAGGGCTTTTGAGGACACGAAACAGGCACTTCTCGAAGCAAAAAACACGCCAGGAGTGTTTCCCATAGTCTTTGCTTTTGGAAGGTCAATTGACCAACGAATACGGTCACTGAGGGAAGAGATGATGTATAATGAAGTCAGGAATCCTAATGAGGTCCCGGATGTCCTTCTAAGGGAATATATCAGGCTTACAAAATGATTCTTTCTCAACCTGCCAGAAGTTAGTATTATTGTTGAAATCCGGTAACCCCGAGGAGCACTGAAAAAGAATTAGTTGGGAGGATACATCGATGAATACATAGCTGAAGACACTGCTAACAAAGATAAATAATAGTTATAATAAATTATTGAAATAAAAGAACCAAGCGTATTTAGTCCTGATTTTGTTAGCACTGCTATCTTCCTTGCAGCCTCATAACCTTTCCATTAAATCCCCAACTCTTCTACTCCTGCAATCTTCCTCCCAGCCTATATGCACTTTGGTTGAAACTTTGCAGTTCCAAAAATTTTTTCTTCATCTCTGCCATCTCCCCTTCAATATGGACAAAGGGGTTGAACAAGGTATCGTCGGTAAGAAACTTGCCAAGCAGCAGGCCCAACCTCAAAGAATCAGCTGAGAGGACATTAAATCCTCTGCCGACATCTGGAGTTATAAGGGCATTGGCAAGGTCAGGCAATATTTCAGGATTCACTTGTGCAGCCATCATATTTTGGAAATATACTCCACTGTCTGGATGAGTGGTTGCAAATCTGTGCAGCCTGATATTGCCGATATCCTCAGGCTGGTAATCTTCAGGAGAAGCAACCTCTCGGTACCAATCATTATCTCTACCCTGAGCTTTATTCCCCTCATTGGAAGTTGAACTGCTATCAAGAGGGTCAAAATTTTGTTGGCTCTTCATTAATTGTGCCAATTTTGCCCTAAATTCATCTCTACTCATATGAAATATATCAACATAAACATCGTTGACTCTTCCTTCAACCATCGCCTTGAATAAATCTGCCCTTGTTATTTGACCGTCTTTCAGGCCATCAATTTTAGCATACACCTGAAGCGAAAACCCAGTATCACTATTTGGGTTGCCATAGATGATAGAATCCCTTTTAAGGGGGGCAATTCCCAAAATCATATGCTCCAAAGGCCAAAGCTCTGATGGTTTTGATTCCTTTCGGCCATTGAGGACTAAAAGGGCATATTCCAACCCAAAGATGAGGGAGAAGCTGCTCCTCATTATATCAGATGCAGTAATGATCTGTCTAGGGGTTGGATCATCGGCACTAAAGGAAGGATCTTTCTTTACAGCAGATTCATATTCTGCCCAGGGATAAGTTGGATCATCAACAACGAAGGGCGCTGGCTTTTCTCCAGAAAAACTGGGATTGCACATCCGCTCATCCAGAGAATGTTCCATAGGCTTGTGGCCCTTTCGTTTAAGAAATGCTGGGCTGTCAGCGTAATTACCAAAAAGTGCTTGAAAGGCAGCCTGCTGCATCAAATGGTTCATATCGTCGCCTGGCTTATTGCCCATACTCAAGGTAAAAGATGACGTATTCTTAAACCTTACGGCCAATATTATAAACTTAGAAGTAGTAAAATTAGAAACTTTTATAAATAGAAATAGTTTCCCAAGACCTATGGATAAAAGCCGCCGGGATATGCTGGAAAGGAAATTAGCAGCCATTAAAGAGATTAAACAGGAGGAATATGTTGGGACAGGAAATGCATTAGCCCGACTTGGCGAGTCACCAAGATACCCCGCCACAAGGGAGCGTGTTCTTGGGGTGTGTGATAAAGTAGAGGGGATTTATGAGGGTATTGCATCTAGGTTTGAAGATATCCTTAGAGCTTCTCCTGAAAACGATGATGACGGAGATGATGGCAGAGATGATGATAGCGGAAATTTGGACAATGAAGATGATTACAGCCAAATTCAAAGTATGTCTGAAAGATACGTAGATTATCTTGATGCGAATGGACAATTTACATTTCGTGGAGCTAATCCCATTGTCAATTGGAGAGCATTTCTCATAGGTGACTTCCAAAAAAAAGTTCCGGACCGAAAAAGCCTGGCTGAGCACCTGTCAAAAATATTTATTATAACCAACGATCTTGATGAGCCTTTTGATAATAAGTTGGGATATATTGCTGTGATTCATGTGATTTGGCAGGGTGATGTTCCCAAAGACATATACACTCTTGCTGAAATAGCTTCCAGGAATGTTAATTGGGCCAGCGTTTTTTCAGAAGGTGGAGTTAGGAAGGTGGAATCTTCTATTAAAAGTAGTTTAAGGGCAGATTATTTCTGTCCTCAAGGGCAGTTTCAGGTAATGGATTATTGCCATGAATTAGGGAACCATGAAAATAGGAGAAAGCTCCTCACCTCCAAGCTGGAAACTGACGGAGTGGTTTCGCCTGATGGCCTGGAAGGAGTTAGAGAAGAATGGAAAATATGTTTGGAATGTGCAGCTCAAAGGCGTGATGATTTGATTACCATTCGTGGTCCGGAAGTTATTATTAAAAGCACAGATACGAGAATAAAATATCTCGAATTTTTACTGAGGACATTGAGGCAGGAGGAGGGATATATCAGGGGGTTTCTTGGTGCATAGTTAACGCAGGGTTTTCTTATTTAATTGGCATCATTTTATATGACATGATTTTGCGGGCATAGAATTATTGCAATTTCCTCAGCCTGTTGAGGATTGTCCGTATAATAACGGATTGCCACTTTGGGAAGAACAGGCTGACTCATCTTCTGAAGCAAAAGGTTTAAAAATGTGGGGGGATTAGTGACTGTATGAGCGGTGGTTTTCCCAAAGGTAAAGATTTTTATGACCAAACAGATTTTGATCAATTATTAAAAGATGCACGTGAACATGCAGAAAGAGTTCGGGCAGGATTAAGGCAACATGGGCCATTGGCTACTGCCTATCTCAGGCCGGGGAGCGTTCATCTTAACCCCCTTAGAGACTTTCCTCAACAATTTCCTGCTCACCAAGAAACTCCAGGACAATTCGATATTGTTTTATTGCCCTTGCCGTCAGGAAAATCCCCAGAAGATGCACCTAAAGAACTTGACCATCCTCAATATGGACATTTAAGATATGTTGGCCCGCATACTTCTTTCCGGGAAACTTGGGTGAGGGGATCCGACGGTAGGATAGGGCATAGTGCGGGCAGTTCAGTTCAATCAATGTATCAGATCATGGAGCCAGGCAGGGCAGCAGGGCCAACACCTGGGAAACAACCCATGCAAGAGGCCTATCTTGACCCATTTGAAGATTCTAAAATGGGCAGCCAACATACTGAGCCTCCGGTTATTGACGCTGAATTTGAGGTTATTGGTGAAAATCATCCTTTTGCAGGTCAAGAAGCAATTCCGCCACCCCCAAGCAAGGCGGCTAGTTCCGGGCCTTCCTCAAAAATACCGGATAGTAAAATATCTTTAGAGGAATTGGTCAGGGATAAATCAATTAATAAATCTCCAAGTATTATTGAATTTGATCCTTCTAAGTATAGTGCCTTTGATAAAGGAAAAATCATCAAGTGATCTATCCAATCACCCTTTCCGGCATCTTCAATCCCTGCCTGCCAATTCCTGATTTCTTAAACCTTGAGCAGTGATGCAGGGCAATGTCAAGCTCATGGATATACATCGCATGGGGGCATTTTGGCGAATACAGGAGCCTGCACCCTATGCAGGATTTGCCAGTGAATCGCTCCATTTGTGGTTTTGTTGTTTCCATTGTTCTTGCCTCTGCTCGTTCAAGACTGAAAGTCGCTGCTCTGAAAATCAAGAAAAAAACAAGAAATTAATCAAGTAAAGCTTGAAAAGACGCTGGCCTCACACTCCCCCCGGAAAATGCAAAGGGCGAGGCGCTTTACAGAATGATGATAACCAAGACTAGCAAAGACACAGAAATTATTGACAAAGCAAATTTAATATCTTGTCCTGCCATAGTTCTGATGTGGGGGCAGGTTTTATTTAAATGTTGCGGAAAAATCCAACGGAAAAAACTTAAGAAGGTGTCAGCCGGAAGCTGCTGGCACAGTTAAATGGGCGAATTCATCTTCAGGCAGTTTAGTTTTTATGGGAATATGGGCCATAAAAGTTGTTTTCTCTCCAGGTATGCTGGCAACAAAGATCCGGCCGTTAAGCTCCTTTTCAACAAATTCTTTCATGGCATACAGCCCAAGGCCGGTTGTCCCCCTTGTGGAATATCCTGGTTCCCATACTTTATCCAACTGATCTGGTTGAATTCCAGGGCCGTTATCTGTTACTCCAGCCTGATAAAAACCACCTACCAGCTTCAGAAAAATTGTAATCGAGAGAGTTCTTTCCCTGAAAATCTGCTTGTCATACTTATTTCTTGGAATCTCTCCAAGTTCTCCTATCTGAAGGATTGACTTAAGGGAATTTTGAATAAGCTCCCCAAACACGGAGCGCCTGAGGTTAAGCCAGTGATTCGTCAAAATCCTGCGGATATTCGCCGTCAAGCACCTCTAACCGGTAATCAAAGGCCTGGCCGTTACTGTGAATTCCATCAATCCAAAATTGTTTCTCCCGAAAGGATTTATCGACGATTTCTTTGAGGGATTGGTCATTGCCCATAGTGATGGGGGTGTTGTCTCATTAATAAACTTAATCCTCAATCGTGCGAAGATGTACTGATCTACACCCCTTCAAATCGGAAAGTTAATCCTTTAATAGCCATTCCATCCCCTTATCAACAATCCTTTTGACCTTTGCCTTATTTTTTTCAGTCAAGGAGGTTGCGCCCCCAATAAGAAATACCTTTGCCTTGATCCCAAAAAAACCGAGGATATCATGCCTGATGATTGAGACTGGCCTGTTCATGAGGTAAAATCGGAGAACATACCAGGGCGAGCCTGATGTCGTAAAGACAACTGCTTTTTTGCCTTTCAGCAGTTTGTGGGGGATCGCAAGCGGGAACCACCAGTGCTTTATGAAGCGGAATGCAAATCCTGAAGTGAAAATCCTGTCAATAAATCCCTTTAAGATCGCAGGCATCGTGCTCCACCAGACGGGATAGATGAAGACAAGCTTATCGGCTTTTGCAATCATCTGCTGGAATTTTCTGTTTTGGCTGCTTACTTGCCTTCTTCCTGCGCTGTAGAGCTCGTTATCGTGCAAAACCGGGTCATAACCGATTTTATATAAGTTGATGATATCAAACTTTATATCCCTCTCTTCAAGATGCCTTTTCACTTCCTTTAAGAATTCCGGGGCGTGGCCTTCAACATCAGGATGAGCATAGATGATAAGCGGTTTTCCTGGAGCCATACACTTTATCAAGAACAAGGTGGTTTAAAAGATTTCCCTTTTGAGGATCGCTTTTTCAAGGCTGAACTTTCCTGCTCCGTGTGAAATTATGATTAAAAACGATGCGAAGTAGAGCAGCGCCAATTCACCGCCGTTAAGCACAGGGTGCATGGCCTGAGGGGCATGGGCATAAACATATGCTACTGCCATCTCAATGCCTGAGACAAAGGCGGCAATCCTTGTAAAGAACCCAAAAAGGATCATAAGCCCTGCAATCAGCTCAATGTAGCCAGCAGCCCACATGAGGGTGAAAAGAGGGGCAGGAGCCCCGAAATTGAGTACGCCAAACACTTTCTGGATGCCATGCTGCATAAAGAATAACCCAATCACTATCCTGAATATGATATAGAAGGCGTCATGGCTTTTCTTGAAAAACGCATTGAACATAAGGTTCCAAATCCGTTAGTCTTATTTAAAACTTTCCCCAAAAAGTTATGACCTGAGGGAGACTATAGACGGGGGGAAGATTCAGCCTATATGATAACTTAAGGGTAATCACATAAAAGCAAGATTTATAAAAAACCGGCGATTAATCCCGGCGTAGAATATTTCATCAATCAAAATGGCAGATATCAGCTACTTAGGTGCGGCTTATGAGGTTGAGCTGGAAAATATGCGGGTTATGCTAACCCATAGAGTAACACTTAATAATTGGTTTTGTGACCAGGAAGATAATGTTGAAGGCCTCATAGCACGATTGGAATCTGACCTAAACCCTTTTAATCCCAGAAGAATCCATCTTGATAAGGCTTCATGCCAAGATTACAGAGATCCGTTTTCTAATGTCTTAATACCCGCAGCCAACGAATTAAGCGATCAAAATATAAATCAGGCATCTTTGTTGGTATCACTGCAAGGTTTCCACCAAAATGATGAAAAACTTCTTTTTGAGAGATTGTGCCCAGGCATCGACACATATTCAGAACGGGCAGCAGGTAAAACAAGATACCCTCTGATATTTATTTCTGAAAAGAGATTTCTTAAGGCTTTTTTTGAAGAATCTGAGATTACCATCCCTAATCATGGTGGATTCAAAAGAAGAATGGTTTCGATGAAAGTCTTAAAAAGATAAGATGAAACCCTCTATTTTCCGGGAAACAAAACATTTATATAAACGGGTGCCCAAAAAGGTGTTATGAGGAGCAATCATCCGACTTTATTATGGGTGTTTATCGCCGTTTCTGTTTTCATCATTGCGCTCTTTGTTGTTGATGTGGCAAAAGAGCCTGCCGATGTTTCTGCGGATATGCCTTCTGCCGTTGAGCAGGATACTGCCCAAAAAGAAGTTATCCAATCTGATATCCTGCCTGAAGCAAAAGAGCTAAACACCGCTGGCCTGGTTGCATCCGTTGAATCAGGCTCTGCCGCCATGCCCGAATTAAACTCAACTGTTCAGGCAACAGGCGAACAGCTTTCACCTCCAATTATTGAAGTCTTTATTGAAATTAGGGATATGAAGCTTCTTCCGCAGGAGATTACTGTAAGGCCCGGAACAACAGTCACCTGGGTGAACAACGACGGCAAATCCCACAAGGTGTTTGAGATTACCCGAAAGTTTTATGGGACCAGGATGGAGACCGGCGACAGGTTCAGCTTTACCTTCGATGTCCCCGGGACTTACCGGTATTTTGATGCCAATTTTGAGGAGCATAAAGGGCTGAGGGGGACGATTAACGTAGAAGATGCCTCACCCATACTGATAACGGGAGATGCTGTCAGCACCCTTTCAAGACAGGAGGACAACAGCAAATTCTCAGCCATACTCGTGATGTCTGCTATCCTCTCTGTTGCTGTCGTCACCCTGATAAGGACAAGAAGGTATCACTAACACTATATTAGAGCCAGTGAAGGCCGAAGTGCGCTTTACTATCTGTTGCATAAACAGGATGTCCCAGGCTTTTTCATGGGTATTAAAATTCCGGTTTGGAAGGCAATCATTTAACACATTGGCGGATTGTTTATGGCACGAAAGAAAGGCTTATAAACCCCTTTCAATTTTCAGGGAATATGAGAAGTTATGAATCCTGTTGCTGTTGTTAGAATTCTTTCATCGTTTTTCCATTTTATCCATTGCTCTCGTTTGGGGTGCAGCTTATCAAAAACTATTTAAACAAAACTGGAATCGGTTTTTATGTTCGCGAGGGTAGCCAAGCGGCTAAGGCAATCGCCTGCAGGCAGCGTGCAGCTGGACGGAGCAGCTTTTTGGCTGCAACCGAAGGAAGACAGCGATCATTCGGGGGTTCGAGTCCCTCTCCTCGCTTTTTTTTCTTTCACTATTTTTACTCCGCAAGTTTACGGATAATGGCATAAACCAGCTTTTTTCAAGGTGTGTAAGGTATGTTTGACGACATCAAAGCTATCAGAAGGAACGACCCTGCATGCAGGAATATTGAATGGGCGCTCTACCCTTCCCTTCATGCGACGGTTGTCCATCGGTATCTGTCTCATCCGCTCTACAGGCTTAATGTTCCCTTCTTTCCGAGGCTCATCAGCCAGATCATGAGATTCCTGACTGGCATTGAGATCCATCCCGGCGCAAAGATCGGAAAGGGCTTTTTCATCGACCATGGGATGGGCGTCGTGATAGGAGAGACTGCTGAAGTCGGCAACAACTGCATTATGTTCCACAATTCAAGCCTTGGGGGGACGGGAAAGCATATCGGCAAACGGCATCCTACGATTGGAAATAATGTGCTTATTGGGACATCTGCTACTCTCCTCGGCCCGATTAATGTCGGTGACAATGTCAAGATAGGTGCTGAAACCTTCATCATCAACAAAGACGTCCCCAGCAACTGCACCGTCGTCGGAGCTCCGGGAAAGATTGTGAGGATGGATGGGAAGAAAGTTGATATGGAGCTTTTACCGGCCAAACTCAGGTAATGCTATGGCTTCCTCAGCTCAAAGCGGACATTCCTGCTATCCCACCAAAGTCCAATATCTTTGGTTGTTAATTTTTCCATGAATGAGAAATAGTCTTGAATTCTACCAGTAAACTGCCCATTGACGGAAGCGATGGAAAGGAATCCATACTGATGCAGCGGCGTGCTTGTCAAGAAATGCAGCCATCTTGTATCCCAATAAGCGATATCAAGGTCAGCAATGCCATGACGGCTCAATGTCCTAAAGATTTCCGGGAGGGACTGCTCCAATGATGTTCCACCCAAAACGTTATAGCTTACACAATACTGAAAAGCCTCATCGGGGACTTCAGGCATATGCTCAATGTTACACTGAATTATGCTTTTAACCCCGGGGCCAAATTCGGGTATAAGTGTTGGCTTTAGGTCTAAGCCATGTGGGGATATTCCTTCAACATGGGACATATCTTCAACAACCCATGGTATCCCGCAACCAATGTCCCCTGCCACCAACTGCCGTTCGGGATAAAATCTTCTCAGCTCAATAACTCTTTGTCGAAAATTAATTCCCAATTTATTCTCAACTTCATTTAGGCCATGCCTATAATCTCCATGGGAGTTGTCAAGCGGAAGTTGGCCATTATGAGATGCCATAGCAATTTGCTCAAGTTTTTGTATCATAGAGAGAAGAACTCTGCCCCCATTAAAAACCTAATCAAAAAAGAAGGCTTTATAAGCTTTGGATTTTTACCGACTATTCCAAAATGCTGAAACTCTACAACACCCTTACACGGAAACTTGAGGAATTCAAGCCAATCGAGATGGGAAGAGTGAAGATGTATTCCTGCGGGCCGACTGTCTATGATTTTGCGCATATAGGGAATTTCCGGGCGTATATCGTGGCTGACATCCTCAAAAGGTATCTTGCCTATTCCGGATACCAGGTGAAGCATGCCATGAATCTTACTGATGTCGATGACAAGACGATTGCTGGCGCAAGGAAGAACGGCATCAGCCTTGGCAGCTATACTGGGAAATATGCAAGGGCATTCTTTGAAGACCTCAAGGCGCTCAACATAGAGCCGGCATCAATATTCCCTAAGGCAACAGAGCATATCAAAGAGATGGTCAACATCATCCAGGAGCTTGCTCAAAGCGGGACAGCCTATCAGGGAGAGGACAAGTCATGGTATTTCAACATCGCAAAATTCCAGGGCTATGGGAAGCTCTCTCATACCAATTTTTCGGGGCAGCAGGCTACTGCGAGAGTAAAGCATGACAGCTATGAAAAAGGGCAGGCAAAGGATTTTGCATTATGGAAAGCTTATGACCCCGTAGACGGTGAGGTTTTTTGGGAAACCCCGCTTGGAAAGGGAAGGCCCGGCTGGCTGAAGCACCTCGGCAGGCATTTTGACATCCATACCGGTGGAGTTGACCTGATATTCCCCCACCATGAAAATGAGATTGCGCAGAGCGAAGGCTCAACAGGGAT
This sequence comes from Candidatus Woesearchaeota archaeon, assembly GCA_016180165.1. Lineage (GTDB taxonomy): Archaea > Nanobdellota > Nanobdellia > Woesearchaeales > JACPBV01 > JACPBV01. The sequence continues at coordinate 19,973 of JACPBU010000015.1, forward strand.
GCCGTTTGTCAACCACTGGGTGCACAATGAGCATCTTCTCGTCGATGGAAGAAAGATGTCAAAGTCGCTGGGGAACTTCTTTACTCTCAGGGATGTCCTCGCAAAAGGCTATGATTCAAGGGCTGTCAGGTATCTCCTGCTCAGCGTCCATTACCGCCAGCAGCTTAATTTCACCTTCGAAGCAGTCAGGGCAGCGCAGCAGGCAGTCGAAAGGATCAACAATTTTGCCTTTGTCCTCTCCAATGCAGTTGCAGAAAGATCCAAAGATGGCAAGGAGTTGAAAATTGATGAGGCGCTGAAAATTGATGAGGCAATCAGGGAAGCACACACCAATTTCAAGATACACATGGACAATGACCTAAACATATCTGAAGCACTTGCTGTAATATTTAAGATGATGAATGACGTCAACAGGCTTTCACCTGGCAATGAAGGCGCAAAAAAAGCCCTGAAAGCATTGCTTGAGTTCGATAAGGTCCTTGGCATCGTCGAGATGCGGGATGAGCATATCAGCAGGGAAACATTGGGCATCATCGCTGCAAGGGATGAGGCAAGGAAGAATAAAGACTGGAAAAAAGCAGATGAGCTGAGGGAAGAGCTTAAAAAGGAAGGCATAGAGCTTATTGACAGTGAAAGCGGGACAGAATGGAAGAAGATGAAAGTGCAGGCCAGATAGGATTTATTGAGGCAATTTTTTGTTGAATTGACACCGGCAAAAAGGCAACACCGTGGCGCATCGGAATCGTGAAAAATCAAAGATGGGGATTGTCTTAGTCATATTCATCTCCCTTATCATGGTGTCGTCCATCGCAGGCTTCCTTATCGTGAACCAGCCATCTGATATTTCCCGCTTCAAGGGGAGTAAATTTGTCAGACAGCAGAACACATGGGTGGCTACTGTCAACGGCAACAGGATTTTCTTCGATTATCAGCCCCAGGCTATCGCATCGTTGAATGCCAGCAAGGAGTTCCTTCCTCTCATCAGGGGCAAGGTGGAGATAGACACTACCTCAGACATCAATGACAGCTACAGCAGTGATATTGCCCTAGCACAATACAATCTTGGTGTTAATCTCAATGCCCTGGGGGTATTTGTCAGGCAGGGCTTGACAGCAAATAATACCTATCAGCTTCCCGTGATAACTTGCGAAGATGCGACACCGCTGACACCAGTCATCTATTTCAGGAAAGGGGAAGATTATTCCCAGATAATTGAAGATGGATGCCTCACCATAAGCCTAAGGAGCAGGGATGAGGTGCATGCCATCAAGGATATGATTCTCCTTGGTGTCTTAGGCCTTTTGGAGTGAAAGATGGCAGAAGAAAACGGGGGCGAAGGTGAATCGGGAGGGAGTTGAAGCTAAAAAAGAAAATGGCAGCTCCCAGGAAGGGTCTTTGCTTCCTTCAAAGCCGGCAAAGCCAGAAAGTATCATTGTTTCTGATGCTATCGGCGTCCCTGAGCAGCAGCCCCAAAAATTCCGTTCAGACCTTATCCTTATTTCAGGTATAGTGCTTATGGTGCTTGTCTTAGCATTGATTCTCGGCCTTGGAAATTTTCTTAAAGATGAGCCAAAGACCATTGATGACCTTCACCAGCAGAATATCGAGGGGAAACTGGATGACCGGCGCTCTGCCACCTTTAACGGATTCTCCTTTATCTTCGCAGATGGGCTCTGGTATACACGAGTGCAGACAAGCCAGGGCAATGTTGTATTTGATGTTCCCTTTCACTATCTTCCTGACGATGTCAACAATATTCCGATAACCGGTAGGTTGAATGCATCATTGTTTGACAAAGGAGAGGGCGTGTTTATCACCTTTGACCCCCTGGGGACTAATCTTCAGTATGTTGCTTTGGCAATAGGTGAATTTGACAGGACTCTGATCAAAGCGTTCGGGAAGCTTCCCATCGCCGCATGCGACAAGAATGAGACAGATGCCTGCAAGGACAGGCCAATCATCACCTGCAGCTCAACCGAAAAGCCTGTGCTGTATGTCAGGCAGAAGGAAAAGCCTTCTGTCTTCTTTGAAAACAACTGCATCATCGTCGAAGGACAGGGTAATGGCCTCGTGAAATCGATGGAGAGGCTTATTTATCTTATGTATGGGATTGTGAAGGAGTAAAGCCGCCATGCCTCTTATTAAAAAGCATCTTTTTATTTAGCCCATCATACCTCTTATCATGCCTACCACCATATATCCCACCATGCATCCCGTCATACAAACCGCCATGCAAAAAACTGATAAAGTTTATAGCCAGAATTTTAATTGAGTATAATTAGAGGTGATAAGACCATGGAACACTATTTTTCGCCGAAGCCTGCATCGCCTCTCCGGGAGATGACAATTGCTGCCTCTCTGTTAGGCCACCAGCTTGCATTCAAGATACCATCGGGAACCTTCTCAGCTCATGGCGTCGATAAAGGGACAAAATTGCTTATTGAAAGCGCGCTCATCCAGGGCAGCTGGAGTATCCTTGATTTTGGATGTGGATGGGGAGTTGTCGGCATAGCTTTAGGAAAAGCCTTCCCATCTGCAAAAGTTACCTTTGTTGATGTCAATAAGAGGGCCCTTGCATACACTTCAAGGAACTGTATGGAGAACCGGATAGCGAATGCTGAGTTTATTGGCGGCAAAATCCCAGAAGGGATGAAATTTGACACCATCCTCCTCAACCCGCCGCAGCATGCAGGCAAAGATGCTTGTTATGCGATGTTTAAGGAGGCGAAAGAGCACCTGAAACCCGATGGTATCTTTCAGATAGTTGCAAGGCATAACAAAGGCGGTAGGTCTTATAGCAATAAGCTGATTGAAATTTTTGGGAACGTGAATGAGAGCGCGAAGAAAGGCGGATACAGGGTGTATGTGGGCAGGCTTTCAGGGCAGAAATGAATCCGTATAAGGAATTAAGGGCTATCGTCTAGAGCTTAATTCATACTGATAAGGGGGGAAGGTTTTTAAAGCAACCTTGACTCCAAGTCTTTATGCCTCAACCCTCGGAATTCAATCTGGGAATGTATGCACCCAGGAACTTTGAAGGAACAAAAATTAAGCAAGGGATAGAAGCATCAGTGACTAATGTCCTGGGATTTCATGGCCCAGAGCCTGAAAGGAGATCATTTCAGAACCTAAGGAGGTTTTCCTTATTTCCACGTTCTGATGATACTTACAGCCAATTGATAGAGCACCTTGCAAGGATGGAAGGGATTGACAGCCCGGAAGAACTTTTTGTTGCGATGGAGAAGGCGGGATTTAGGCATCTCAACACTTATGACCCTTTTGGGGTAGACGCTACCTATCATGACAGCCTCATGGCAGAAATCAATAATGGCGGGCCATTGGCAATTATCTCGGTTCCCAGCAAAGAAGGGGGCTTCCCTTTTGGCGGAGGGATGATAAACCATCTATTTTCTCTCGAGAGGAAGCGTGCAAAAAAAAGCGCTTCCCAGCCTGAAACGGGCCAATAACCATTTATCTTCTGAGAACACAAACCCCCTCAGTATTTTAGTAAATCGCACAAATATTTGAACATTTGGGTATGCGATTTACTTTACCATCAAATCTCGCAAAAGTTCAATAACTTACGAGATTGGCAATTATATCCTGCTCAGCACAATGCTCCCATGAAATCTCTTTCCAGAGATTATTTATGTTTTTATAAAACTTTAACCCCTTCTTTCGTCAGCGCCACCAGCCTGAATCCCATTCCCATTTCCATAAGCGCTTTTAACACCGCCATATGCTCTTTTCCTGAGCCGGAAATGAGGTTTAAAGCAACTTCAAAATCGGAAATCTTTCCCTGGAGGCTAGTTTTAATGAATTCTGATATTTCAGACAATGTTTTCTGGAGGCTGATGAAGATGATTTCTCCTTTGGGAATATTGGGCATCTCGGCTTTCATCTCTTCCGGCGCAACAATAAAAACCTTTTCCCAGTCCATCCCTTCAATTACCTTGAGGGCATGGGCTCCAGTCCCCTTGCCGGATGAGAGGCATGTTATGAGAGAGGTCATAAAAATCAAGAAGTTAGCCGGTGTTTAATAGGCTTACCTTTTCCTGCACACCTTTTCCTGCATCCTTCCCCGTTAGAAACGGAAAGTTGAAGGCATTATCATAAAGTTGAGATTGGACATGACCGATCCATTCCTGAAAATCCCTGTCGCTTTTCCAGCCTATCTCCCTAATAAATTTGTCAAAATCCCTGAAGGGTTCTACGGGATAAACACAGCCAGAAATGCCCCGAAAATGCGCATCAGGAAACTCATGGATTAATGCTCCAAGGCATCCCTTATTTCCCTTCCTCTTCCCAGGGAATAATGAAAAATGCGGTGCAAGCTCACCAACAATTGCGACGTTTCCCTTGAGCTTGGGTTTTATTTTATCTTTTTCTGTTCGTTGGAATTTCTGGCCCGGCCCACTGGATTCCCAAAAATCGGCCCCATACCTCAGCCATTCTGTGCCAAATTGCGAGAGATGATATATACTTGTGTTTTGGTGGGGCATAAAATCAATGTGGTATGGGTAAAATTCGTTGGGCACGTTGCCTGTCGAAAAATGTGCATGGGGTATCGAAGATTTCCCAACGAAATTCCAAAGTCCAGCCATATTTCTGAGATATCCTTGATAACCTAAGTATGCTGTCCTCATTTCTCTGATATATCTCCTCCATTCTGTTGAAGAGCCAATTGCATAACCATTGCCTAACTGCCCGGGCTCTACAAAAACTATGAAATCGATTGATTGCTGTCCCATTTCAAGTTGGGGGTATGGGTTGTAATATAAATTCATATTATAGTAAATCACCGAAATTCTCAAAAGTCCAAAAGGTGATTTACTATACTAGAAAATCTCGCAATATTTCGATAATTAACGAGATTTGCTATTATTGACAAAAATTTATTAAGAGGGGATAATTCATGATAGATAATGGAATTTAACAATGTAATTGGATTGGGTGTCCCGGAATTTCTCATTAC
>JACPBU010000016.1 GCA_016180165.1 Candidatus Woesearchaeota archaeon
TCGATAGCTATTTATACTCCCTTTTTTTCCCTTATCCAATGCCATTTGTAGAATCTGTTGGGTCTGTTTCAAAGGTTGAGAGCATAACACCTGATGTTATTGTTCTTGAATTAAAAGTATCCTCAGAATTTAAATTCGAAGCAGGGCAGTTTGTCAACTTTAAGCTCAGTGAAGGATCAAAGGCTCTTCCAAGGCCATATTCAATACTAAGCGCTCCATCAAAAAAGGGTGTTTTGGAATTCTGCATAAAGCTTGTTGACGGCGGATTTGCATCGGAGATCTTTAAAAAGATAATCATTGGGGAAAAGATACCATTCAGGGGCCCCATAGGTGGATTTACGTTTGCAAAAGGCAGCTTAAATAAGAGGCACTGCTTCATCTGCACAGGAACAGGCATTGCCCCTATGATGTCAATCCTCAACGAGAATATTGGAAAATTTCCGGACAGGCAATTTGAGCTTATCTTTGGCACTAAAACAAGAAAAGACATATTGTTTGAGGGTGAGCTAAAAAAGCTGAAAGAAGAGCATAAAAACTTTGATTATAAAATCACATTGAGCCGGGAAGATTGGGAAGGCCTTAAGGGAAGGGTGCAGCAGCATCTGCCTGAAGACCTGTCAAAAACAACTTTCTATATTTGCGGCCTTAAAGATATGGTCCTAAGCACAAAGCAGCTCCTGCTCAGCAAAGGTGTTGATGAGAAAGACATTAAGATTGAGAGGTTTACCTGACAATTGGGTGATTTACAGCCTGACAATGATAATGTTTAAAAACCCCGCCCAATTTTTATTGATGATGGGCAATGATGATAAGCTTTTTTTGGAATTGCTGACAGGTGAGACTGACCAGGTGGCAGTTGACTTAGTTGACGGCCTTTTTGTGCAATATCCCAACGGAGTTCCATTAGAAGCCGTAAGAGAAACGCTTCTCAAGCATCTTGAATATGACCCAAGCAAAATAGTAAATTCCCGCCAAATTCCCGAACAACAGGCAAAAAATATGGGAGTCGTCTATTTCCCAACTAAAGGCAGGGGAAGTGAGATGAAGGTCTGCCATTCTGGCATGATTTTCAGATAACTCCTTTTTCGTATGTATTAAGCTACTGACGATTTCTTGATTTCCTTCCGCTACATTTTAATACCAGGAACATTCTATCAGGCTAATGGCTAAATTTCAAATCAATAAAGTTTATCCCATCCTTAAAAAGGAAGTTCTTGGCTATAAAGTCCCAGTCGTTGATCTGATTGAGATGCAGACCCATGACCCTTTCAAGGTTCTGGTCACAACGATGCTTTCCGCAAGGACAAAAGATGAGACGACCCTCGAAGCTGCAAAGAGGCTTTTTGAAAGGGTAAAAAAACCCGAAGATTTCAATAATGTATCAGTCAGGCAAATTCAGGAGCTTATCTATCCTGTCGGATTCTATAATAATAAGGCAAGGTTTCTCAAGGAGCTTCCCAAAACGCTGAATGAAAAATTCAATGGAAAAATTCCCGAAACCATTGATGAGCTTATCCAGATTGGCGGCGTCGGAAGGAAGACAGCAAACCTTGTTGTTTCGGTCGCATTCAGAAAGCCTGGTATGTGCGTCGATACCCACGTCCACCGCATCATGAACAGGATGGGGTATGTCAGGACAAAAAATCCCCATGAGACCGAGATGGCGCTGCGGAAAAAGCTGCCGCTGAAATACTGGGAAAACATCAATTCGATGCTGGTGGCATTCGGGCAGAATACCTGCAGGCCGATTTCGCCATGGTGCAGCCGGTGCCCGATAAGGGGACATTGCCCGAGGGCAGGGGTTAAGAATTCAAGGTGAGGAAGGGGGTAAAGAATAAAGATAGTTTAGTCCCTATGGGCTTAATGCAGGATTTCCCTCTCGAAAAGGCGGAAAGACACAAGATGAGGTTAGCAAAGCTACCGGTTCTAAAAAAGCTCACTTGGTCTTTTTTGATACCGACTGGTAACCAATAAGTTTATATAGGCATTAATGTTACCACACTGATTATGGCAAAAAAACTAAAGAAAATCCCTTTATCGGAGGCTTCAGAAAGTGTCAGAAGGATATTATCCTATTTTTTCTCGTTTCCGGAGCACCCCATAGGCCTCACCGATTTATCTGAGCAGATAGGCTCTTCAAAAACTTCGGCTAAACTTGCCGTCCACCATCTGGTAGAGTGGGGATTCCTTAAGAATGAAGTCATAGGGAAAGCCTGGAGATTATCTGCTGACCCCCGAAACCAGGCGTTCATAACAAACAAAATACCGTATAATCTGCAATTAATTTACGAATCGGGTATCGTAGGCGAAGTTTATAATAAGGTGCCTAATGCACGGGCAATAGTTCTCTTCGGAAGCTATCGCTGGGGCGCAGATAATGAAAAAAGCGATATAGACATAGCTGTTGAAGTTTTAGACAATAAAAATATGAGGATAGAAACGCTTGGGCAGATTGAACAATTGGGATTTAGAAAGAAGGTAACGGCCAATCTTCATATTTTCTCAAGAAATAAGATAGATCTGAACTTATTCACAAATATCGCTAATGGGATTGTGTTGGACGGCTTATTGGAGGTTCACCCATGATCCCAAGGCAAAAACATCCTGACAAAAAAAATGCAGCCAGCATTTTGGATGCTTCTTCCCGGCAGATGAAATATACTCTAACCCTTGAGTCGGATGATAATTCTGCGTTTAACATCATCAGGAATGTCTATGAATGTTTTAGGATGGTAGGGGATGCCCTCCTGATCTCGCAAGGCATCGAATCGGAAGACCACTTGGCGCCAATACGCGAACTTATGAAAATAAAAGCTGAAACGCAGAGGCCTATTACGCTGGTTGGCCATCTGGGGAGGATGAGGCACAATATAAATTATTACGGGTATAACCCGAAAAAAGAAGAAGCAGATGATGCAATCTCATTGGCAAAAGCATGTTTTGAGCCAATCTTTGATGCAGTTAAAGAAGAGATAGGCAAAAAGGATGAAAGGAGGCTGCTCAATGGCAGAAATTAATGAAAGACTGTTTTGGGGTAATGTCTATAAAAAGAACAGGAACAGTTGAGGAAAGTAAAAGCAGAACCCCATTACGACGCCAAGATTTATATATTCTGAATATTCTCCTTCTTCTATGGAGCTTGATGCAGCGGTCTCTGGCTTTAGGTTTAATGGGCCACACCTCAAACATTTTCTTGATGCATTGCTCATGGTCGTTATCAACCCTTACCCTTTTCCCGGATATGACTTGCGCTGGAGAGAAATAGAATTTGATGTTTCTTTAAAGTTCCCTCGCGATAAGGCAATGCCGCCAGAAAATATTGTTGCCGGCAATATAGGGGATAGTGCCGTCGCTTATTTCCGGGAAGCATGCGGGATGAAGGTTGCTCCAAATCGGGATGAAGATAGGGAAGATAAGCACGCCCACGCTTATCCTGCAGCCAGGATTTATGATTTTTACTACGACTTGAGAAAGGAGTATCCGGTTTCCGAATCAAGAATGATTGCCAATCTCGCCGTTGAGGTCACTCCATCAAAAGAAGGTCCCGCAGGGATTTATCATGTCAAAGCGACGTTCCGTTCGCCACGAACCCAAGAGGTTTCGGATGTGTTTTCACAATTTATCTGGACGAGATTACCAGAAGATTTAAAGGCAGGGCATCCAGCACAACACAGACATGCGCAATCTTATCAGCGAGATTAATGCCCTGAAAGATTCCTCAGTAGGGAGGAGTGTTAATAAAAGATTATCGGACTTCTCTTCTTTTCAAAAAAGGCCAGCGCAGGACTGGTTCTCCGAGCTTTGTTTCTGCCTCTTGACATCAAATTCAAAAGCCAAAACTGCATGGAATATCCAAAAAGAGCTGGATTATGATGGATTCATGGCTTTAACCCATGAACAGCTTTCCCGGCGCATTCGGGCAAACAAGCACCGCTTCCACAATACCAAAGCATCGTTTATCATCGAGGCAAGGAAGCATCCGGGCATCAAAGATGTGATAACCCCAATTGTTGAGTCCTCTGGCGGGAGCGCGGCCAGGGAATGGCTCGTAGAAAACATCAAAGGATTAGGCTATAAGGAAGCCTCTCATTTTCTCCGGAATGTCGGCTATTTCGGCCTTGCGATCCTGGACAGGCACATCAACAGCATCATGCTAGAGAACGGGCTGATAAAAGAGATTCCAAAATCTTTAGGCAGAAAGCAATATCTCGAAGTTGAGAAGAAATTCAAGGCTCTGGCGGATAAAGTGGATATGGCTCCGGGGGAGTTGGATATGTATATGTGGTATATGAAGGCTGGAGAGGTGCTGAAATGAAAAGGATTGATGAACTGGATAATCCCGATATTGTGAAGATAGATTGTGTATGTTTTCAGGTTATCAGAAATACAGGGCTGCTTTTGAACACAAAAAGACATGAGATGGAGATGGCTGTTGAGATGGTAAGATGCGGAGAAAATGCATTAACACCATCCCACCGCTTAACATATTTTGAGAATAATCCTAAAGAGATTACATTCCTGGTTTTCGACAAAAATAATAATGTTTGGAGGAAATAGAAGTTCTCATCAATCTCTTTTTGACAATAACAAAGTAGAAAATTCAAGGAGCAGATCCTTCAGAATGGGGTCTCCCTATATATCATATGAAGGCTGGAGAGGTGCTGAAATGAAGGAATTATTTTTCAACTGGCCGGATATAGAGGTCAGCAAGGTCAACATGGAACTGGTCAGGCGACCTTCTAATGAGGCCAAAAACGATTTTGGGATTTGCGGCAAAGGTAATTCTGCGTTCCCTCTGGAAAGTCTCAGTTGGCTCCTGATAGGCAAGCAGATAAAAAGGAGGGCGTGAATGACTATTGACATCAAATTCAGGAAATTGCTCCCTCATTTGTCTTTGGAAACCTTTCTCAATTTTTATTTCATCGATAGATTTTAACCAGAGGTAGGGCGAATTAGGGGAATGCTTGTTAAATAAAGAACATAATTCAGCATAACTAAAAATTTGGCCTTGATGACTTCGCAAAACATCAAAAAGTGGATTAACGGCCTTTGTGACCCATGTTTCTAAGGAATCCCTCTCATTGGTCGTTGTAAAAACACCACCATCAATTGAATAGTATGTCTGACTATTTAATTCAAAAATTTCCCTGCCTCTTGAATCAAGGGCTACCCCCCGATGATTAGCAAATGCCTTGGCAACCTTGTCCGGAACAACATCTCCAATCCTCCCATTTTTTGCAACCATAAAGCCGAGACCTCGAAATGGCTTGGCTGGCGCGGAGGGGGACTGTTGTATTGGGAAATGATATCCTGGTACTGATACGTCAATGGAATAGTTAACACCTCGAAAATGGTAGGCCTCACCAAATAAGCCTACAAGTAGCGGTAAGACCGCATCTTTAGAATAAGAGGCAGCTGTTTTCAGCAATTTCCCTGATAAATCAGATGGATCCGCAAGAACTTCCTTAAATCCAGGATGATCTGTGAAGGATTTTCTTGGGCGAGAACGCCCGGGGGAAAACCTAATATCAAATCTGGCTTCCTCTTTTACTGCTTTACAAAGCATACTTGCAAGGAAACTCCCATTATCAATGAGTTCCTCCCGAAAAATACGCAAAGCTTTTTCTTCACGAGCAGTTCGCTCTCCTATGCCCTGCATAAAATTAGCAAACACATGAGGGGAATCTGACCAAAGAAGATGCTCTCCCGCTTCGACTAATACAATTTTAGGAAGTTGGTATTGAGCTAAATGAGATAGTATAAACCTGTCTTCTGGCCCAATCATAAAGGAAAGGAGTGGAGCCCCCTTTTTAAACCTATGCTCGAAAAGGAGAGGTTAAGCTAACCCGGTTGATTCCATCGTATAAGGGTGAGGTATTAAGGCTGGGAAGATTGGCTGGGAAAAATTTAAAATAGCCGCCCTATCTCTTGGGAATTGCCCCAAGCTGCTCCATCAGGCCGAGCATATCTTCAACTGCCCACCGCTCAACAAACTTTCCATCTTTTATCCGGACAATTTCGATGCCGTTGATGTTTACTTTTTTGTCTGTTGCGCTTATGCCCATAAATTCTCCCCGATGGGTTGCAGACATGGTATACCTCCCAACAACCTTGTCTCCCTTTGCTATCAGGTCATGATAGATCGCCTTGATGTCGGGAAAAGCGCTGATGAAGTAAGAGAGCAGTGCTTTGACGCCGTCAGGACCCTTGTTGGGCATTCCCGGAGGGACAGAATAATCGAGAAAATCAGGAGCAACAAGCTCATCAACGACGGACAGATTTCCCTTAAACACTTCTTCGTTGAATCTCTTCAACAATGCCTTATTTTTTTCTTCTTCCATGGCGGCACCCCCTGAGACAAAGTATGGCGGGATAGTATTGGCGCTGATATTTAAATATTTTGGGTTTATTCCTTGAGGTTGAAGCAATTCCCGCCTATCCTATTTTTAAACAGGATTCTCTTTCCGATTGACGATGGCAATTGACCTTGAAGGCTTCACAGACAAAGCAGTCGACGAGAGGTTCATCGAGTACTTGAAAGCCTCGAAGGGAAGAACATTCTTTTGGGATCACAACAGCGTGTTTCATACCCTCCAGGGCTTAGTGCCTGTCTCTTGGTTTTCCCATCGGGAGCCGGATAGCCATAAATGCGCCGAGTTTGGGACTGAATTATCGGACTTCTTCAGCGCATGGGATGAGCTGCTTGATGAGGGATACGTGATAAAATTCCCAAAGAGCAAATTTATGGCACATGCTGACAGCATGGGGCAGTTTTACCAGGAGATTAGGATCCATCGCTCCTTAAGGCACCAGAACATAATCAGGGCATTCGGTTTTGCCTATTTCCGGAACAGGATATGCCTTTTAATGGAATACCAGCAGGGAAACACACTCCATGAGCATATTAAAAGCGATGGGCCATTGCCGCCGGAGGATGCCCTTTCCTACCTTTGGGAAGTTTCGGATGCATTAAGCTATATCCATCAAAATGGCGTTATCCACAGGGACATCAAGCCAACAAATATTCTCATTGCAGATGCCACAGCCAGGAAAAGAAAAATTATGGAATTACCTGGCAATGGAGAAGGGGATGATAAAACCCTAAACCTCTTCCCCATGCGCCCTCAAAAATTGCCTTTGGTTCTAAGGCCAATGGTCCTTGATTTTGGGCTAGCTTTTGTCGAAAAGGAAGGAGATACAATCAACCCGGAATCCTTCGGGGTTGGGACACCGAACTATATGGCTCCGGAGCAGTTTAACAGCACACTCATTGACAGAAGAGCAGACCTTTATGCATTAGGATGCACACTTTACGCTGCGATAGCCGGAAGGACGCCTTTCTATGATAGGGACTCTAGAAACATCAGGCTTATGCATCTGCATGAGCGTCCGACCAACCCATCGCAGTTTAATCAGCTGATTCCTGAGGAATTCCAGCAGCCCATTGACTTTATCTGCCTCAAATCGCTTGAGAAAAAGCCTGAAAAGAGATATCAGTCGGCAAAAGAGATGGGAGATGATATTTTGGCAGTTTTAATGGAATTGAAAGCATATAAGCAGAATTGCCATGGTGAAAGAGCAAGGCTTATTGAATGCTATCGCCAGAAATATTCCAGAAGAGTAAGGGCGTTGAGGAGAGATAATGGCTCATTTCTGGGAAAGGTGTTAAGTGGGTATGTTACCAACCGTTAGCTCCTTTGGCGCCCTTCTTGAGCTCTCAGGCTGTTATTCTGAATATCCAAAAACACTTAAAAACAGCAGCGCAATCTTCACTCCGGCGCCGATGAGGATAAATTCGCTAGTGCCATCATGGCATGACGAGAGTTAGCTGAGGCGCCTTTTTCATCTTTCTGGGAAGGGATGGTTTGGAGGCCGAAAAAACCAAAATATTTATATAATAGTTATTGTATACACTTATATAAGATGGAACAAACCACAATCTTGCACAGCCCAACTTTGGAGTCGGTAATCATGGTAGAAAAGGCAATACAAAAACACAGCCAGGAATGCGGCAAATACCAGCTCTGGAAGAAGCTGCCTAAACAGATGATGTATCAGACATTTCAGGTGATATTAAGCTACCTTGAGCAGTCGGGAAAGATTCTGATTGACAAAGACGGCTGCATCATATGGGCATATAATCCAGAAAGAATCAAACGGCTTATGAAAGAAGGCCTTATAATACGATGAACAAAGAGATATCTGTAGCCTTTATTTCCCAGAAAATTAAAGAAGAATGGGAGGTTCTCCAGGAAGGAAAATTCCAGGATAAGCAGCTATATGAATTCATTAAACGAGCTATTGATGACCTGAAATCGAACCCGACATGCGGTATTAAAATTCCGAAATACCTTTGGCCAATAGCCTATGTTCAAAAATTTGGGATAACCAAC
>JACPBU010000017.1 GCA_016180165.1 Candidatus Woesearchaeota archaeon
GGTAAAGTTAATTTTAATGTTCTGGCGGAAGGCCCTTGTCCGATCACAATATCCAAAGAGAAATCTTCCATTGCAGAATAAAGCACTTCCTCAACCACTCGATTGAGTCTATGAATTTCATCTATAAATAAAACTTCCTTTTCTTTTAAATTCGTTAATATTGCAGCCACATCTCCCTGTTTTTCCAGTGCCGGCCCTGATGTACTCACCATATTCACACCCAACTCCTTGGCGATAATATAGGCCAGTGTGGTTTTTCCCAAACCTGGCGGACCATAAAAGATACAATGATCCAACGCTTCTTGTCTTTTCATGGCAGCGGTAATGGCGATGGACAGGTTTTCTTTAATTTTTTGCTGACCAATAAATTCAGCAAGCTTTTCTGGTCGTAATTTATGCTCGACTGTTTCTTCTTCAGTCCCCAACGACTGGGGGTCTATGGGACGATCAATCATATTTTTTTTTGCATATTATTTTATGCCCTTAACAAATTTAATGATGCCTTTAACAAATCTTCAAACTTATTTTTGTCCGTCAATTGTTCTCGAATCGCATGAATGGTCCTGTCTATTTCAATAGATTTATATCCCAAATTTGTAAGAGCAGAAACCAAATCATTGAACACGCCCGAAGCCATGGGCGCATCCGAGGCCACAATGACAGTGGATAATTTTTTAACTTTTTCTTTCAATTCCAAGACGAGTCGTTCAGCTGTTTTTTTGCCGATTCCAGTGATGGCACTCAGCCGACTCAGATTAGACGTTAAAATACTCTGAGTCATATCCTGTGGCGATAACTCTGACATGATAGACAAAGCCACTTTGGGACCCACGCCACTGACCGTCATTAACAATTGGAAACATTCCTTTTCTAAAGCACTTAAAAAGCCATAGAGTTGAATATTGTCTTCACGCACATGGGTATGAATATATAGATTCACTTTCAAACCCAGATCAGGCAACTTATAAAATGTTGACGCAGGAATGGTGATCTCATATCCCACGCCCTGAACATCTACGATGAGTCGATCATTTTTTTTAAAACTTAAATTACCTTGAATTTGTCCGATCATATTGTTTTTCTATATTATTCTGCAATCTTACAGAATTTAAATGGCAAATGGCAACAGCTAAAGCATCTGATGCATCGAGTTCTTTTTGACCCTGAATTCCAAGCATCAAACCCACCATTTTTTGAATTTGAACTTTACAAATTGCCACCTATCTAACTCTCTATTAATCTAACTCTCTATTAATCTAACCAGACATCTTTCCCCCAAACAAATTGATCTCCCTTTTCTTTATTGATTCGGCTCCCTTTTGCTATTTCCTCGCAACAATTCCCGAACTTTCTCTACTGAAAAAGACATTATTAAATCCGGCATCTTTAAGCCTCCTGATCAGCTTCGGATAATACAGCTTCCCCTTTGTCTTTCTTGGAGTCGGGCAATAATGGAAGAGTCTACCATAAGGCTTTAAGACTCTGAAAAGCTCGCTATGGAATTCTGAAGAATAAAGCTCAGGGGCATAGGCGACTGTCGGCGGATCATGGATGATGCAGTCAAAAAAACAGCCAGGAAACTTTTTGATGCCAGGAAAAACATCCTTTTCCATTATCATTATCTTTGGGTTATTAAACAAGCTTTCAGAGTAGGGATTGAATTCAGCAATGTGGATTACATTTTTATCTTTCTCAAATGTAACTACCTGCTCAGCAGTTTTTGCTGCGACGACGGCAGTGTATCCCAAGCCGCAGCAGGTATCCAATACTCTTCCATCGACGGGGCTTATAGCCCTGATCTTTAGATTAGTATCTTGTTTTGGTGATAGATGGATATGCCGGTGCATAGGCGTCGAAGATATTTTGATAGTTGGCCAGCTGCCTGTCGGGACCAATTTGTAGTAAAGCTTTGTTTCATCTGAAAAGAAAGCGACTGCTTCCAGCTTATTCTTATGGATGATGTAGCAGGTATCATCTTTAGCGCCTTTAAAGATAGAAAGAGGGATTTTATGGTGGTCAATGATAAGGCTGCCTCCTTCAACTTTAACCTTATGGGATGATTTTCCCAGATCGGGCGAAATCTCAAATTCTCCAGAAAAAGCCAGGATTTTATCGATTTCACTTTTGGTGAGAATTACAGCTGTCATCCAATAATTGAACGGCTCTGGATATAAAAAACCATAGGTATACTAACCGATTGAAAATAAGCTAGGGTTGATTGTCCAATAATCCGTAAAAAAGAAAAATCTTAAACGATGCTCCCAACTATCTTCTCAACCTCATTCTCCCTGATTTTAACCCAGTTAGACCCGCAATAGGGGCAAAGCTTGTTAAGCGCTGGATTATTCGAAACATTGAATTGGTAATGGCACTGCTCGCACTGCATCGCCACCTTTTCCTGATTGTTGTTCAGCCTTCTTGCAATCTCCAGTGCTGAAACACCCGTCCTAACTGCTAAATCCACCATATTTTCACCTTCTGATAAAAAAGTAGTTTATCTGAATCCATTACAACTAAAGGCCATTTTAATTTACTGGCAACCCTATCTCCTCTTATTTCCAGAATGTTTCTATCTCCTCTTATTTCCAAAATAAAACATCTTTTCGATTGATATATCCCCTGGCTGCAGCTGTCTTTCAGGCTGGCCGCCAAATTGTGCTGCAGTCTCTGGTGTCAGGGTAAGCCTTCGTTGAGGTGGCTCCTGGGGCTTGTCATCAACCTGCAGCCTTGCTTGCTTCTCGACTGCCGGCCTTGATTCTTTCAGGTCCCGTATAGAAGCCTTGAGCATCTGTATCTCGGATCCAAGTGCCTGGAAAGCCTCAGCAAAAGGCTTAAGCTCTTGGATAATCTTTTTGGTATGCATCTCAAGCATAACCTCTATCTGCCTTTGCATGAGCATATCCTGCCCATTACTTTGAAGAGCCGTTGCAAAAGATTGCATGTGAAACCACCCGTCAGCCGAAATTCTCTCTGATGAATTTGACCATCATCTCATTTCCCGATGCAGTGTAAGCTTCTAATGCCTGAGGCGTCAGCCCCTCCCTGAGACAGGTATCCCCGGCCTTGTCCATGCCCTCTTTTGAGCCTGCTGCCTGGAATGACTTTAAAGAGATGGCAAACTGCTTGTCCGATAAAGCCTTCTCCCCAAGTTCCTGCAGCATAGCCGGCTCGTTGATGGTGCTGAAGACCTCAAAGGCATATTCCCATCTTCCTTTAGAAAGGCAGTCTTGCCCGACTTTCAACAAACCTTCACGATTCTCAACAGCCTTGTATGCCAGTATCGCCTCAAAGAGATGGCCTTCGCTTAATGACCTGTTTCCTAGGTCAAGGAGCATCTCCCGGTTATTGGACAGCCTGTAGGTGTTTATGGCTTCTTTCCTATTGCCGACTTTCTCGAATTCTGCTGCAATCGACGACAGCTTATCTCTGTCTCCGACAAGGATATAGCATTTGATGGCTTCAGCAAAATTTCCCTTCCTGCAGTATTCATCGCCCAGCGTCGCGATGATCTTAGACCTTACAGAATCATCGAACATCGAAAGGTTAAGGTTGTCTATCCCTTTTTTCACCAGTGCAGGGAGGATGGTCTTGAAACCATCCAGCTTGTCAGGGCCAAGATATTTTTTATTATCCTCAACGATCCCGCTGACCATCTTCTGGATGACAAATTCTTTTGTTGTTTCCATGGTCCACCTCACCCGATGACTTCAAGGCCGATGTCATTGAAAGGCTTTTTTGCCTCTTTCCCGCCGAATGTCATCTTCTGCCCGACTATCCAGGGTGATGTGACTCCCGTGATGATGGTGATGATCATCACTTTGCCTTTCATGGAATTGCTGACTCGGGCGCCCCAGATGACATTGGCATCATCATCTAACGATGCAGTGACCTGCTCCCCTATCCTGTTGACCTCATCAAGGGTCATATCAGGGCCGCCTTCGATGTGGATCAATGCTCCAGTCGCTCCCTTGTAATTGATGTCAAGCAGAGGATTTGATAGTGCTCCTGCAACAGCTTCTTCAACCCTGTTGGTGGTATCTGAGCTTCCGATGCCGATTGCTGCAACTCCTCCTCCCCGCATGATCGCTTTGACATCTGCAAAATCAAGATTTACCAGCGATGGAATGGCGATAGTCTCAACGATCCCTTTGATCATCGTCGATACGAGCTCATTCGCAACTGCAAACGCCTCTGTTATCGGCAGATTACCTGCAATCTTGACCAGCCGGTTGTTGTCGATGACAATCACGGTATCAGCATTCTGCCTAAGCAATTCAAGCCCATGCTCAGCCTTGTATATCCTAGCCCGCTCGATATTGAAGGGCATCGTTACAGTCCCGATGACGATGGCGCCACTCTCTTTTGCCACTTTTGCGACTACTGGTGCAGAACCTGTTCCTGTCCCTCCTCCCATGCCTGCACAGACAAAGACCATGTCAGCTCCCTGGAGCATCGATTTGACATCCTGCATGGATTCCTGCGCAGCATCTGCTCCTTTTTGCGGGAACCCTCCGCAGCCTAATCCTTTGGTGATCTGTTTTCCCAGAAGCAATTTCTTGTCAGATTCCATCATATCGAGATGTTGTTTATCGGTATTGCATGAGATGATCTCAGCTCCTTTTATCCCTTTTTTGTAGAGCCAGTTGACCATGTTGGACCCTGCCCCTCCGCACCCGATGACTTTGATGTTTGCATTGCCGATCTGCATATCTTCAGCATTCATCATCGGTTGATTCTGTTGAGCTGCGCTCACGATAAAATCCATCATTCCCATAGTCTCACCCTTTTTTCCAGCAAACTCTTTTGGCCTGGAATTGATTTTTAAAAAGCAGAGTCCCCTCCTCACGGCTGAGTCCCTAAGCTTGAAATCCTTTTTATACTACAAGGGATATATAAATGTTACGTTTTTGTATACTAGTTTGGAAATTAAAGAAAAAAGGCTATTAGAATATCAAAGTCCCTTTTTTGGATATTAAGCCTTATAAGGCAGGAATTTTAAAGAGCCGGTTGCCGGAAACAGCCATTTAAGCAAGACAAGCATGAACCCAAGATAGGGTGTTAGGCTTAAGAAGGGCACAACAAGTTGTGGTAGAAAATTTTTTTGACCCAATTTTCTCAAAAACACGCTTCAATCCCGTTTAAATGGCCTTTTCGTGAGCATGGAAAAAAGGCTCTTGAGGTCGATGAAGCCCGAATCATCTTCAGCTTTGGACTTTTCCTGGATGTGCCTGATCTTCGTGATATCTGATATTTTCTTCTCGATGACCTTGTTGACGTCAGTAGTGTAATCCTCGAGGAGGACTGAGACATGCTGCTCGTTGAGGTAAGAGGGGCAGACCACATAATCTGCTTTATGCTCGTAAAGGATCAGGGAATCCCTGAGATTTTTGGCTGTGACGATGGCTATTCCCTGAGAATTGCTTTTTTTGAGCTTCTGGATGATTTTCATCGTATCTTCCCTGTCCATAAGGTTTGAGACGACAAGCTCGACATGCTCAAAATGTATATTGTCAAAGAAATCCTCATTGTGGATGGAGTTGTACAGGCAGGGTATCTTCTGCTGGTATAGCTTTGCTACATTTTCAGGATCATTCTCGATGACAAGGATTTTCTTTCCAAGATTTGCCAGCTTCCGGTAAAGCTCCTGCCCGAGCTCATGGTAGCCGAAGAAGAGGATGGTTGCGGAGATCTGGAGAAATTCCGCTTTCCCTTTGGAGCCCCTTCCCTTCGCTGCAAGTTTCGCAAGGGTTTTCCGGAAGATCCTTGCAAGCCGCTTCACATACTTGATGGCATAGGTTGATATCATCATGCTGATCAGCACAAGGATGATGGCGATGCCATTGGATTCAGGAGGGAGGATCCCCTTGCTGACTGCAGCACTGATGATAATAATGTCAAATTCACTCAGCTGGGAGAGATAGACAGCCGAAAGGAAAGAGACCTTGTAGTCGAATCCCCGCATGGTGAACGTGAGGAAATTGATGAGGGGCTTGACCAGGAGCGTAAGGAGGGAAAATGCGGCGATGAACCATATCATGCTCTTTGTCAGGGGTGTATTCATCTGAAAGCCGAGCCCGACGAAAAAAAGCATGTTGAAGAAGATGATCAATGGCTTCAGCCTGGTGAGGAGCTCTGTCTTGAAGATGGTGTTGGCAAGAGTGACACCGGCTATGAACGCCCCGATGGTTGTTGAGAAATCGAGGAGTGATGCGATGAGGACAAAGAAAAAGCAGATGCCGAGGGAAAAGATAAACAGGAGTTCAGGGAACCTGCTGGCAAAGGCAAGGGGCTTAGGGAGCACATACTTTGCCATCACATAGGCAAGGCCAATGAGGAAGACTCCTTCAAGCGGGGCAAGGAAAAGTTTTATCGTCGAAGCTTCCTGGATAGTGCCTATGGCACTTAAGATTGCTATGGCAATCACGTCCTGGAGTATCAGTGTCCCGAGAATTATTTTTCCCTGAAGCAAAGTTGACTCCTTGCGGTCTTCGAGCCATTTGGCTACGAGGAGTGTGCTGCTGAACATGAAGAGAATAGAAAAAAATATCTTCTGCATAAGCGACAGTGGAAATAATGATGCGGCCCCGAAGGCAGCTCCAAAAAAAACGGCAGATTGGATCAACGTGCTGATAGCAATGTCCTTCCCGAGGTATTTGAGGCTCCTGAGGTCAAATTCAAGGCCCATCAGGAAGAGAAGAAATGTGATGCCCAGCTCAGAAAACATGTAAATGGCATTCGCATCAAGGTTGATGCTCTTCATGAAGAAAGAAAAGACAAATCCGGAAAAGACATAACCGATGATGATAGGCTGCCTAAGCCCTTTGATGAGGAACGAAACGAGCACAATAGTGAGAAACAGGATCCCGAATTGCAAAATGAAGGGCAGCATAACAGCAACTCCGCAGGATTGTTCAAAACAGGTAAACAAATCGCGGCAATAAAGCAGTTGGTGAAGATCCTCCTATTATAAAAATCTTTTGAAAACGAGTATGAACTAATCTCCGGCAAGAGCGGCTCTGCCATCCTAATGTCAAAAAATGCTGTTTTTGAGCATGCTCAGAAATCGTTACTCTAATAATCAGATATAACGATTTCCGACAGGTCAAAACTCAACTGCCTAACTGTATCACGCTCGTCGTGGGGGGTCGCCCTCCTTCCCGAAGGGACAGTAACGCTTTTTCACCCCTCGGGGACACAGAGCCCTTGCCAAATCAGTCAAGAGTTTTGAAAACCATAAGAAACAAAGTTTCGTTGGTGCCAATAATGCGCGAGCATTATTAAGCATGGCAGAGCCGCTCCGAGGGGAGCTTAATACATACGAAAACGAGCCCCATGTCGTGGATTATCTTGACAATTTTCGATGGTAAAGATACAAAAGAAATCAGAAAGCCCCCGACAATGAAAATGGCGATGAGGGGGGCTTATTTATCGGTGAATTCCGCCATAGGGTCGAGGAAATTGTATCGCTGGAAAAAATTATCATAATCCTCCCCCCACTCCATCTCAGCATGTGCCATCTTAGCTCACCTCCTGTCGCTCCAATATGTTTTTCCGCAGTTTCCGCAGGCAAAGAGATTTCCCTTCACCGGAGTCATCTCTGCCATGCATGGGCCGCAAAATACCTTTCGCTCAAGGCGCTCAAGGTAAAACTGTTCTCCTTCTGGAAAGGTTTGTAAGAGCTGCATAATCATCCCCCCATGGAGTGGTGTGCCAAAAGTTTTATATATAACCTCCCCATATAACATATATGACATATATGTAAATTTCACGGTATATGCATTTTTATAAAAAGTTTAAATTTTATAAGGGGGGTGGGACCATGGATCTTTTCATGAGGAAAGTTATAAGCTTTGGGAAAAACTCCCATATTATCACGCTGCCCAAGGAGTGGGTTGTGAAGAATAAGGTCAGCCAGGGGGATGTGGTCTCTCTGAAGGATAATGGGGACGGCCTGATTGTCCAGGCCCATCTGCAGCCGGTGAAATCTCCAGAGAAGTATTTGACTATCAATGTCGACGGAAAGGGGCTCAAGAAAATAAAAGCAGAAATTTTTTCTGCCTACCTGTGCAATGCATCGACAATGGAGATTATAGGAAATGGGCTTTCCACATTGGCTGAGGAGATAAAAGGGATCATCCACAGCCTTGCCGGCCTCGAAGTGCTTGAGCAGACTTCGACAAAGCTTGTCGCAAAGGACCTTATCAACGTTCAGGAGATATCTTTGAAAGCCACCATAAG
>JACPBU010000018.1 GCA_016180165.1 Candidatus Woesearchaeota archaeon
TCTATTTTTACAGGGTCTCCTCAAAAAATGTCCCCATCTCGACTGTCGATCCTGTGGAGACAGCCATCCTCGACAACCAGGGAGAGATGTTTAATTTCACCACCCTTGCAAAAGCCCCCATCTTCCTCAATGCGACAATTCCGGAAAAGCTCAACAACGGGAATATCATCGCAATCCCAGGAAGGACTCTGGTCTTTGCGCAGCTGAAGCTTTTTGTTGACGGTAAGCTTGCTGAAGAGAGAGTAGCCGACAGCAACGGCCAGTTTACTTTTCCCTCGCTCACGCTCACCGAAGGGAACCATTCTATCAGGCTCACAGCAGCAAGGGAGAATGAGAAGACAGAGCAGCTCTCCTTTATTGCGGTTGACAATATCCCCCCCCGCCTCTTCCTTGATGATTTCCCATCATCGGTCTCCTCCCCGGCATTCTCTGTTGCAGGGAATGTCTCAGAGGAAGTGGAGCTAAAGTTCTATATCGCCCTTTCCTCAACTGACGACACTCCCCCTCCCCAGGTCCAGAATTTCAGGAACACCAGCATCGAGGCAAATGCTGTCAGGCTGGAATGGAATAAGCTGAACATTCCCGACTTCATGCAGTATATCCTTTACCGTGACGAGATCCCTATCATCGCATTCGAAAATATCACTTATACCGACTTTACTGATTTTGAGGTCAACACAGCCCAGCCATATATCTATAAGATTGCAGCGATGGACAAATCCGGAAACATCGGCGAGCAGGCAGGGCCTTTGCTGGTCAGGACGCTTCCTTCGGGAATTTCAAGCAAGCCAAGAAGGGCGGAGATAGACCCGTTTGAAGCCATTTCAGGGCTCCAGAAGACGGTGAAGGCCAATGGAAAATTCAACGAGACAATCCAGCTGGAAGACCAGGACCAGTTTTACACGCTCAAAGTCCAGGCTATTGACTCTGGCGGCAATCAGGATGCAGAAACTGAAGAGATTCTTCTCGACCAGACTCCCCCGGAAATCGAGATACTTTCTCCAGCCCCAGGGGGAAGTATCTATGAAAGCTTTGCAGACCAGGTCACTATCAGGGGCAGGACTGAGCCTGGCGCAAGAGTGTATTTATTCATCGAGAGAAGCCCCCTTGGTGAATTCGACCAGGCGGGTGAGATAGCAGGCTTCCCCCAAAGCCTTGAGACGATTCCTGAGGCCGACCTCAAGGCAGACTGCGACTTTAAGATTTTAGGCACCCAGGAATGCAAGTCCCATGCAGACTACGATGCTGTCGCAGATGAAGATGGATTTTTCGAATTTGAAGACGTTGATTTGACAAGCACGTTTGCAGGCGCCATAAGGAACAGGCAGAGGCCCGTTGGCACAAACCTCCCTTCCTCACTTGCGTCGAGAGCTTCCATTGATGGGTTTAATGAGGCAAGGCTGCTCTTTATAGCCCAGGACGTCGCCGGGAAAAGGGGCTTCAACAAAGAAGTTGCTTTTGAGATACTGACATGCTTCTCCGGAAACTTCACCTGGTCCGCAAAGCCCCTGCCAAAATACCAGTCTCCAACATTCCTTAGCATCGAGCGCCTGAGAGAAGGCTCGGAAAATATTTTCTTTTACTTTAATTTCACTTATAACGGAAGGGGCACCAGGGCTCTGATCCAGGATGTCTTGGTCACCAAGGCATGCGGCGACTTTCTTGGCACCGACGAAAGGAATAAGCGTTACAACACCTCATGCGAGATAATGGGAGACTGCACTGCCCGCCTGAATCCTGACAGGACAACTGCCTATGTTGCCTGCCGCCTTGACCAGATTGAAGGCATTGAGCTCGCAAATGAAGACCAGCTTAAATTATTCCTTGATGGCTTGAAAAACGAGATTGCATTTCCGCTCAAGATAACATTGACCTATGAGGAAGAGCTTCCCCCGCATTTAAGGCCCCTTCAGCAGTCCGCACAGCCCACACTCTCGACAAATTCATTTACAGCAGCTCCAACAATTTCCAGCTCTGCGTTGCCGGAAAGAACCTCTAATGTCCAGACCTTCTGCGAAGAGGTCGCTTACGACGTGGATGCAGCCTACATCAACCCAAAAGACGTCCTCCCCGACTGGCTGCTATACGATTTTGTTGACTATCTCAATGAAACGATAACGGTATTGACCGAATGGCTTGAAAAGATAAAAGAGATTTTAGAATGGCTTGCTATCAGCTGCGTCGCTGCCTTCCTCCTAAAATTTATTGTCCAGATCTACAGGAGGATAACCTGCCATTATGACCGCTTCTTTAAGGCTGTGAAGAGCGCTGCTCCAATTTCAACAGGCAAAGGCAATGAGGACAAATGCAAAGAATGCGTCACAAAAGAGAAGGAAAAGAGGCAAAGCGCCATTGATGGTAATGAGAAATATAAAGATCCAGCTGCCAAAAAGCCGCAGTTATACAACGATAAGTATTACGATAACACAGTTGGCAGGCTTGCCAAGGAAGATGCCCAGGACATCCTGAGCGACACTTGTCTTGAGGTGTGCTACCAATCATGCTCATCTGCCTGGAAAGCCGAAGAGCTGATGTATCAGACCTACCGATGGGCTTGTGACAGGGTGTTTGGCCATGCAGCCCCTTCACGCTGGACGGAAACAAAAGACGAAGACTTTTTGTTCCAGAAAGTCAACCAGGGCAAGGGCTGCACCCAGGACCAGAGCGTGAAAGGCCAGCCCGTAAAGCCGGTCAGCTGCAGGTCGCTTGAATCAAAATACATCCCCCTGAGAGGCGGTTTTGGCCAGAATGACCAATGCGTTGAAGTCCAGTCAACCAAAGCGGAAGGCAGCATCCTCAAGCGCCTTGAAAGAGCTTACAGGATAGGGAATGCTATCGACACTTCACGGGGAGTCTATGAGATGTCAGCTATTGACAGCGTATCAACCGTCGAAAAAGATTATATCATCAAGCAGAACGAAAACAATTACCTCTACAAAAGGCCGGAAACCTGCGAAGAGGTCTGCACCAAAAGCAATCAGGTAAAGCCGGATACCATCGATATAATCAGCAAAGGGCCTCAATCTGTTGATGATTCAAAAATAGCGAAAGCTGATTCTGGAGAGCAAGTTACCCAAAAGCTTGAGCCCGGCAAAGTTCAGGGATTATGCATGATTGCAAATGAATGCACTAATCTTGAGAAGGAGGCCCAGAAGGCAGGAAAGGATGGAGGGATACAGCGCTACAAAAATGGTGAGCCAATTAATATCAAGGAAGCGAGGGCAGAAGGCTACACAGCAGACTGCTGGACAAAATTCGCCCCGGCATACTTAAGCGGCAACCCCAACGAAAGGGTGGAATGCTGCTGCATCAATCCAGAAATAGGGGCTAAATCAGATTATTACATCGCTTCAGACGTTGAAAGCAAGGCAGATGCAGCCAAAAAGGCAGTCTCTTTTGAGGACATGCGGTGGAGCTACCGCTACTTCAAGATAAACTGGAGGGCTCCTTCAGGAGCAACAGCCTATCACCCTAACAGGTATATCAGCGGGAGGGACCTTCCTGCCTGCTTAGGCAGGAACCACGTTGTCTATGATGGAATTTCAGGAAAAGACAATCTCCTGATAATTGACCCGATAAAGCAGCATGTCGCTGCATTCCAATGCCTTGCAGTCTCCCAGATATTCAACAGGCTCACCCTGCTCAAGAACATCTTGCAGTCGTTCCAGTCCTGCCTGCTCCAGATACGCACTACAGGCAAGGCAGATGCAGGAGTCTGCAAGGAATTGTTCTCCCAGTTCCTCTGCTCATTTTTGTGGAAGATCATCTCATGGGTTATTGACGGCTGCCTGCCATTCGGCAAAGGCCTCGACTTTTCCGCCTCTGAAAATTCCATAGCTGAAGCAGTCGGCACCGGATTAAAGGGAATCTCTGAATCGATTGAAGACACCCAGACAGAATTAGCCCGGGAATACGGAAACGCAAAGCTCAACAACTTATTGGGCATCGGCACGGAATCGGTCTTCAGGAAAGTCTGCCTTGCGGCATTCGGCTATGACTGGGAGATTGGCCTTGATGATATCATCGACGTTGCTTATGACGCCCCCTTTGCGACGCTTGTCCAGGCAGTCCTCCCATCGAGAGAGTTTATCACCTTTGACCCCATTGCAAAGCAGGCGCAGTACGAATACCGCTCTTCATGGCTGATAAACCCTGGCTGCGATCTTGATGGATATAGGGCGGATTTAGCCTGCGTCACCCAGGGCGATATAGCCCAATTCCCCGACGTCAAAGGAGTTCCGGGAGGGATTAACTGCGGCGTTCAGGGAGACAGGTTGGGAAGAAACTGCGACTGCCTGACTGCCGAAATCCCCAACTCAGCCCAAGGCCCCCAGAACACAGTTTATGGAGCACGAGGGCGGGAAGAGTTCTTCTTTGAAGGCAGGGGCCCCTTCCGCCAGAATGAGCTGCTCGAAGTTGATTCCTCGCAGATACAGAACAAGATAAAGACTGCACCTTACCGGTATGACCACCTCAAATTTACCCTTTTTGTCGGCCAGGAATATATAAGGAACAACGGCAACACGAAAAACTGCTTCCCAGAGGGCCATGAAAATGGAGTCTTTTATTTCCCCATCAGGGATTATACTGCAAGAGACATCATCGGCTGCGTCGTGTCAAACGACGGCACGTTTGACTGCTCTGGAGGAACCTCATTCTTCTTCGACAGGGGCGATGCAAGGATTGAAGAGATCAGCTTAAACCTCCAGAAGGCAGGAATAACTGACTTGACCAGAAGCCCTGATCCCGCCGTCTACTATGCCGGCGACGGAAACGCAGTCTCAGCAACGGTAAAGTACTTCACCGACGGCAAGACAACAAAATGCCTGGTTGGGAGATTGACCACGCCGGATGGAAAAATCATCCAGACAGCGCCATTGACAAAAGCGCTGGAGAGCCAGCAGGGGACATTCACGACGTCGATAGCTACAACTCATACCTTGACGCCAAAAGAAATCGGAGCTACCGAAGGCGAATTAGATATATTCTCAACCAATCCAACATCAGGTCTGCCAGAAAAAGGAAAGATATCATTCAGTGTTATTGAAAAAACGGGGATTATTTCTGCTGAGGGAATTCTGGAGTTCATTGACAAGAGTAATCCGCCAAACGGGATTGAATTTTCCCAGGATAGTGTAGACCAAATCAAAATTGGAACCACTGCCGAGAAACCAATAAAAGATTATTGTGGGCAGGGGAAATGTATTTTTACCATCGCAGGTGCCAGGGTAGAGATAACTAGTGTAAAGAGTACTGACAATCAAGCAAATAAATATAGTTTTGCCTACTCTGTAAAATCAGCCTCCGGAGCAACGACCACTCTTGCGGGCCAGACGAATTTTATTCTGCACCTCGACATCCGCCAGCCCGACCGGACAGAATATGATTCCTGCAGCGTGGTTGCCGCTCCAGGCTATGAGGGCAGGATAATTGTATCCGGCGGAGTCCGGCAGTCCATTGACATTCCGATAGTGATTCTGCCGGGGAAGAGGAATGATGTTGGCATAGGGACGCCTTGTGTAGAGGGCAACCAAGCAGTGTTTAACGACGGTACTTCCACATACACTTTAACCGAGCGTGAAAAATTCTGTACCTGCGGCGCTAACGGCCCGCCCAACTGCCCTTATAAGCAGACTGTCAATGGTCAGGAGAAACGGTTTGAATACTGTTATGGGCAATGCAGGAAGTACAACAAATGCGAAACCGGAAAGAAAGTAACGCTAACTGGGAATGGCTGCGTCTGCGACGTTAATACTGCTCCAGATAAGTATGATTGTGGGGGTGTTTGGGGGCCGGATTTTAATGGTTTTGTGGTTGGGGGGGATGATGCGAGAAACCCGGATCCAAAGGTTCAACCACAGGATAATGCATGGGCTTGTTATCAGGAGAATACCGGAGTGCGAAGTTGTTTGAAGTTTGAGGAGAAGAGGCAGGCGACTCCAAATCCGAGTACAACCTCGACACCCGCATTAAAAGCAAATTCTTTTTTTGTTGGAGGGATTAATATAATAAACAACCCAGAAATTGAATTAAAAAAAGACGAAATTAAGGAAGTAACATTAAACTTCGGTTTAGGTGATATTACAAAGGTCGATATTATTGCAGACTCAGGTTTAATTGTACAAGAAGGAAATTTTGAAGGAGACAAAACTACAACAAATAGATATATTGGAAAGATAAAATTGAATACTAGGAGGACAATACCTGAGAAAATCCAAGGGGAGATTTTAAGAATTAAGGTAAATGAAAAGCAGATAGATCAACACTTTGAGGTTAATATCAAAACCAAGTAGCTGAATAGTTTACTGCTTTGACCACCTAATAATTTCTTGTTCAGCTTCTTTAAAACCGAGTTGAGCAGCTTTTTTCCACGCTTCAAGAGCATCTTGAAGAGAATTAAGATTTATATTGCATTCGCCAATAAAAAAGTATAATCTGCCTTGGTTTAGAGCTAAATATGAAAAAGGAATTGCTTTTTCAAAGTATTCCTCAGCAGAAACATTACGGTTTAATTTCATAAATGTTATCCCCAAATCCTCATACATCCCCCCCATCCTCTCGCCTTCTGCCTTCTTCTTCTCAGGATTATTCTCTGAGTTGTACAGCTTTTCCTGGCCGGCGATGGCCTGCTCGAGAAGGCTTCGAGAAAGAGAGTAATCTTTCCGCTCGAACGCCAATTTTCCAGCCTGATACAGGCTGTCAGGATTATTCTTTTCGATGCCATCAATGAGGGCAAGGGGCAACCCAATAGTATGGAGATTATCCCCCACTTTAATTCCAATGTCAACCCTGCCATCATACATAATTTTGACAAACTTATCCCCAAAAGGTAACACCTTTCCTATAGAGCCAGGTACTAAAGGATTGGTGACAAATCCATCAATAACATTATGCCTTTGTCCATATTGGTCATAAACATAAACAACCTTTTTATGTGAAGTCGCTTGCTTTCCCTCCTCAGCAGAAACTCCTTGATTGGACAAAAGATAAATAACTGCAAGACCAGCAGCAGAAATTGTCATGCCAATAGTCCCCCAATACCCATTCCCACGAACAACAGGAGCCTTCTCATCCTCAGGACTCGTGGGTTGAGGAATTGCTCTCCCGATATGTTGCGGACTTGTTCTTTCCTGAACCAACGCCTCTAACGGACGAAACTGCGCCATTTTATCACCATAAAGTGGCTTAAATATAAAAAACTTCCCTAAAAAAGCAGATGGGAGAGATAAGTATACTGAAAAGAATAAAGGTTCTGGGCGCCACATTAAGGAAACAACAAGGGCGAGGCGGGGAGGAGGGTGGGCTCCGTCGGAAACAACCAAACGGAGTAAGCATTGTTCCAAAAACGAAACGTTTTTGAGAACCCCCGAGCAGGGCAAAATTTTCATAGAGAAAATTTTGGCCGTCGAGCCCCTTGGTGTTGTTTCCAATTGTCTATACAAAAAGTTCAAAATAGCTTATGCAAGAGGCATCATCGGCTGCGTCGTGTCAAACGACGGCACGTTTGACTGCTCTGGAGGAACCTCGTTCTTCTTCGACAGGGGCGATGCAAGGATTGATGAAATTTCCCATCCTGATCCTTCAATTCACTGCCCGGAAACCACGGCCAGAACATCATCATCAACCCTGACCAGATACCCAAGCCCAGGCATAAGATTCCTCGAAGCATTCAATCCTGTATTCCCTTGCTTGCTGAAAGACTTCCACGTTTTGTTTTCGTAAGAATAAATTTTCGTCGTATTGCTCCAGTAATAGGTCTCATTGGCAGGCCTTGGCCACCTGAGGGGCAGCCCGATCATGTTCCATCCTTTCTTGAGGTTAAGTTTGGCAGATTTAGCCCATGTGCCGTTGATGCTGAAGATTGTTGCATTAGACACTCTCAGCCAGAAGCCCATCTCACCAGCCAACTCTTCAATGCTGGAATTTGATCTGTTCAAAACATTGAAGATCTGCCATCTTTTGGCCGTCCCATTAAAATAAGCGACCGCCGAATAATTTCCATCAATGCTGGAGAGTGCAGAAGTGATGGAGTAATTCCCAGGTGCAAGGGGAAGAGAGATAAGGTTCCATCCTTCGAGAAGCGGGATATTGAATGTTCCTGTTTCAAAAATCTCCATGATAGTAAGGTTGGCGCTTTCATTCTTTCCCGATTCCCAGGTTAAATTTTTATCAACGGGGTTGCCATCGGCATAAAGCACAATAGTCTCCTGGTGTCTTCCCCCTTCCCT